>CAZOAS010000135.1:0-5073 GCA_964577745.1 uncultured Fervidobacterium sp. | reverse complement strand
GGATAAAGTGATTACCACCTATTGCCGTGATATCTCCATCTCCACCCATGACTACCACTTTAAAATCGGGGCGGGAGAGTGCAACGCCTGTTGCGAATGCAATAGCGCGTCCGTGTAGCGTGTGAAGTGTATTGAAATCTATGTATCCTGTTGAACGTGATGAACAACCTATACCGGAAACAACAGCTGTTTCTTCTGGTTTCATTCCGGTTTGATCAAACGCATCGAGAAAACTTTTTAATATTATTCCATTACCACAACCTGGACACCAAACGGTTGGCCACCTATCACTTCTTAGATATTGGACTAATTTATCCCTTTTCAACTTCTCCACCTCCAATCAATTCGATTCCACATTTTTCAAAGAAGAAATCTGTGAGTGGGTCTGGATAACCTTCTATGTATACTACACGCTTAATTCCAGCGTTTATTATCAATCTGGCACATACAGAGCATGGTTTATGTGTTACATAAATAGTTGCACCTTCGGTTGGTATACCAAACTTTGCGGCCTGCATTAGCGCATTTTGTTCTGCGTGTAATCCATAACAAATTTCTTGATTTTTTCCGGATGGTATATTTAAATCATCACGTATACAGCCAATTTGGTCGCAATGAGGGAAACCTGAGGGTGGTTGATTGTAACCTGTAGCAAGAATTCTCTTATCTTTTACAATGAGAGCACCAACTTTTCTATGGACACAGGTGGAACGCTCAGCAATCATTCTTGCCAATCTCTTGAAGTATTCATCCCAAGTTTCACGTTCATTTGTTTCTGGTTTTATGGTAAGATTGTTTAGATACTTTTCAATGTCAATACTCAAAGTTGTTCACTCCTTACCTCAAATTCAAGTGTAATCAAAGTTGAATTTTTATCAATCTCTCTACAGTTGATATTTTAAACTAAATAATCAATGTAATCAACACACAACTTAGGAGGTATATTAATGGAAAGATATCAAATTTCCGTTGTTAAGTGTGAAATCGGAAGTATTCTTATCTATACTTCTTCTAATGTATGCCGTAAGATTGAATTTACGGATGAATTTTTACCAAGTATGGGTGATAACATATTTACCAAACAAATTAATGAGTATCTTGAAGGTAAAAGAAAAATTTTGGATTTTCCGGTTGCTTATTCTTCAGGTCCTGTATTCACCAAGGTATGGAACTATTTGAGAGAAAATGTAAAATATGGTACAATAATTACGTATGGTGAATTGGCAAATGCATGTGGAATAAACCCAAGAGTTGTGGGATATGCTATGGCTTTTAATCCTCTTCCAATTTACATACCTTGTCACAGAGTGGTTTCTAAAAAAGGGATAGGAGGGTTTACTGGTAGTAAGATTGAAAATGCAATTAAATGGAAGAAATATCTACTGAGCTTGGAGGGATTGTTTTGAGGAAGTTTATAGTTTTTATTGTTGTTTTTGTAGTGTTTTTATTTACAACATTTTATTTGTCTCTTCAACTTTATAAGAGATACACGGTAAACCTTGAATTACCAGTTAACAAAACACCAGCAAGCTTAACTGTTGAATATTCCGATGGTACACCACTCTACACACCGAAAACTATCTGGGTAGATTACGAAGACATTCCAGCTTTAGTAAAGGATAGCGTTATAGCTTCTGAGGATAAAAGATTTTACTCTCACAGTGGCGTTGATATTAAAGGTATCATAAGGTCACTTTTTGTTATAATAACAACCGACGAAGTGCAAGGTGGAAGTACAATAACTCAACAACTTGCCAGAACACTTTATCTTTCTCAGGAAAGAACGTGGAGAAGAAAGGTAAAAGAAGCTTTGATAGCACTTTGGCTTGAGCAAAATTATTCCAAAGAAGAAATATTGGAGATGTATATAAATTCTGTTTACTTAGGTAACGGAATTTACGGATTTCCAGCAGCTTCAAAACACTATTTCGGTAAGCCACTTGATGAATTAAAACCAGTTGAAGTGGCTATGCTCGTTGCAACACTTAGGTCTCCAGAAAGGGCGAATCCACTCCGGGATTTGAACATAGAGTTCAGTAAAACAACGCTTAGGAAAATGAGAGATAGCGGAGTTATAACCGAATCTGAATATCAAAGTTCTTTATCTCAGCTTTCAGTTGAAAAAGTTCAAAATACAAGCAGACAATACAGGTCATTCGATGAAGATCTCTTCTGGATGATTGTTCTCGAACTAAAGGAATTGAATTTTGATATGAGTCTTCTGAGAAACGGATTCCGCGTCAGAACTACCATAGATAAAAAATTGCAAGGTTTGCTTCAAAATTATATAGATAAATCAAATATGGCTGGTTTAATAATAGAACATACTACAGGAAAAATCAGAGCCGCTTATGGTCTTGGTATAACTTCAGGTAAAAGACAGATAGGTTCTGTTGTGAAACCTATGTATTATTACCTCGCGTTTATGGCTGGATGGAATAAGAGCGATATTCTGCAAGATAGACCAATTAGAATTGGGACATGGTCGCCTCAAAACTTCGATAAGGAATTTTGGCAAGAAGTTACACTTGAAAATGCTTTGATTTTCTCAAGAAACGTTCCCTCTGTTAATCTTTTCATGAAACTTGGTCAAAGTAACGTGAGAAATTTCATGAAAAACGTACTTATGATCGAAGGTTACTATCCAAACGATGCTACGATTTCTCTTGGAACTATGGAAACTTCTTTGAGTGATGTTTCTAAAGGTTTTCAACCGATATTCAACGGTGGATTGGTCTTTAAACCAAAACTTATAGAATTCGTGAGAGATAAAGATGGTGTTACATATTATAGCTATAAACCGGAGATATTAAGTGTTGTTAAACCGATGAAAGGTTTTGATAAGAGGACACCGGTAGAGGCGTCTATATTAATGTTGCAAATTATGGAGAAAGTTGTGACGATGGGAACTGGAAAATCTGCGTATATCCCCGGTCGAAAGATATACGGTAAGACCGGTACAGCTGAGAAAAATGCTTGGTTTGTTGCCGGAGATGGAAAGTATTTGTTCTTATTGACAAAAGATGGTAGGGAACTAACCGGCGGAAAGGATGTTGCACCAGTTTGGAAAAGAATAGCCGTTAATACGGAGATTGGAACTGTACCGGTGTCATTACCTCTTCAGACGAAGATAAAGGAGATTTCAAGAACGGGTACAGAGAATCAGCAAAAAGAGTCTGTTGTTTCTACAACGGAGGCTTCTCCAATAACTAATACTGCATCACCAGAAAAAACAATTTATGATCGCGTTAAAAGCGGTTCTATTTCACCAGAAGAAATTGTTGACTTTTTAAAGACCTTAGATTCCGATAAGCAACGTGAAATTTTGACTAAGATAAATGAGATTGACCCAGATTTAGCTTCAGCTGTTTACACAAGATTACTTGGTGGAGGAGAGTTCTGATGAAGTTTTTCTATAACATCGAGAGAGCAGAGTGGTTTGAATATATAGTCGTAAAGGTCCAGGAAAACGACTTGGAAGGTATAGGTGCTATTTTGCCTATAAGAAAAAACGGAGAGAACTACAAAATATTCATGGGCGTAATAGAAGAGTACCGAACTATTGTTGAGAAGGCAAAACCAGAGGATTCGTTTGTCATATCTCAAGTTCTTCGACAACATTTTCCAAATCATCCGAAGGTAGTTTTTGCTATTCAATCGGCATTTTTGATGGTATTTGCTAAGAAATACAAGCTTGATTTGGGAAAGATAATAGGTGGAAATGTTATACCAAAAAACGAACGATGTGGAGAGCGCGTGTTTCCGGAACAGTTAGGCGATGTACTTTTTGCTAAGTACTTTTCTGTTGTTGAAAATTCAAACTTAGATAAGACGTTCGTTATGACGAAATACCCCAAAAATGAGATGGACGATTTACTCAGTGCGCTCTCTACTAATTACAAATACCTGGAGGTGATATCTTGGAAAGAACTTTTATAATCCTTAAACCAAACGCAGTTAGAAGAGGGTTGATAGGAGAAATACTCAAGAGATTTGAACAAAGAGGAATAAAGATAGTTGGTATGAAATTTTTGAAGATGACCCGTGAACAAGCGGAGAAACTTTACGAACCTCATCTTGGTAAACCATTTTACAACGAATTGCTCGAGTTTATGCTCAGCGGTCCCGTTGTTGCATTGATACTCGAAGCGCCAAGGGTTCTCGAGCTTGTAAGGCACATAGTTGGTGCAACAGATCCATTAAAAGCCGAAGCAGGTTCTATAAGAGGTGAATTTGCACTAACTGTGACGAAAAATCTTATCCATGCAAGTGACTGTCTGGAAAATTTTGAGAGAGAAGCATCTATCTTTTTCAGCGAAGATGAGATAATTGATTATTACTTAGATGTTCAAGATGATATTTAAGTATTTTAGGAGCGTGAAGGGTTTGAAGAAAGGTGATGTGTTATCGTTAGCTTTTTTCTTTGCCTTGTTTGTATTGCTTCTCAACGATAATTCAAGGCAGGTTTATATTTCTTTAAATAGTGCTCATCCGTATTTACTCGGCTTTTTGAAAGTTGGAATTTTGGCAACATTTGGTGAGATACTCGCTCTACGGGTGTTAAAAGGAAAATATGTGTTACCTGTTGGTGTGTTTTATAGATTCATAGTATGGGGATTTCTTGGTATAGTTTTCGTTGCGGTCTTTGAATTATTTGGTAGTGGAACAAAAGCGTTGCTTGATAAGAGGTTGCTACCGTACACGGAAGTAACCAGAGATTTTCTCCAAGCTTTTTACACAAGTACCTTGATGAACCTCATATTTGCTCCAACTTTTATGGCTTTTCATAGGGTAACAGATGCATACATAGATTTAGGTGAAGGAAAGATTCAAAAGATATTCAAAGTGAAGTTGAATGACGTATTATCTTATATTGATTGGAAAACCTTTGTAAATTTCGTGCTTTTTAAAACTATTCCCCTTTTCTGGATACCGGCTCATACGATAACGTTTCTTCTTCCATCGTCGTATCGTGTACTCGTTGCCGCTCTGTTGTCTATTGTACTTGGCTTGATACTATCGTTGACCTACTCCCCGCATTGAAATGCGAGGATTCTTTGTGCGGTTTGTTAG
>CAZOAS010000134.1:0-5086 GCA_964577745.1 uncultured Fervidobacterium sp. | reverse complement strand
CTCACAACGGCCACCACACCTTCCCACCCCGGTACCAACACCGGGGGATTTTTTTCAATCAATCTAACATAACCTTATTCTATTTTCGCACGTAAAACGTAAACCTGTGAGATATATTTGTGAGATATATTTTGCAAAACTAAATTATATTTGACTTTTGTCCTAATTTTTTGATAAAATATATGTACAAATCAAGGGACGATGTCTTGTGCTGTGAATGGATTGAAGTTTGTATGTTTTACTTTCTAAAACGTAACTTTAACCAACAGTGTAAAGGTTTCCTCTTGTGAAGTGGAAAAAATGATTTTATTGTCTTCCTTATCTCACACACTCCTCAGTTTGAACCACTTAGCTTTGTTTATGAATATTTTACCAATGTATTTATAACATCGAGGTGGTCAAATGAAAAAAGAGTTTTTGTTCTTTATAGTAATTATTTTCGTCGTACTACTCCTAAGTTCAGCAACAACAAAGGTACTCGTTATTGGAGTTGGAGATTTTTACAATCAAGAGATTACGAAACTTCCTGGGGCACTAAGTGATGCGCAAGCATTCAAAAATGTTGTTATTGAATTTGGTATTGCCGACTCAGCCAACGTTCGACTTATTGAAAACCCATCATCTGGAGTTCTAACTTCAGAAATAGCCGATTTATTTCTAAAAGCTGACCCTCAAGACAAACTGATACTTTATTATAGTGGACACGGTAAGAGCGAAGGTAATAAGACCTATCTTGTTCCTTTCGACGCCAATCCTTTTCTTATCGAAAAAACTTGCTATAACCTCACAGACAACTTGACAGAACTCCTTGCCAAAACAAAAGCAAAAGAAATCATTATGATAATCGACATGTGCTACGCTGGAAGCTTAATTGTGGGTCGTCCGTTAACAGACCCGAGATATGAACGCACACCGTTGGAAAATCTAATAAAAGACCTTGGCGTAACGATGCTATTAAGCTCAGGAGCATCGGAAATATCTGTTGAGAGAAAAGAAGGTGGTGGCTGGTTCACGTATTATTTTCTGAAAGGATTAAAAGAAGAAGCTGGAAAAGGTAAAGAAGAAATAAGCTTACGTGAATTATTCGAATACGTGAGAGACAAAGTATCGAGTGAAACGTTAAAAAAGCAAAATCCTGTGTTCATTGGGGAAGCCAACACAAAACTCCAGATTCGTCCGAAGCCTCTTGGAGGCGGGACATGTATACTAAAAGTGATAGCTGGTAACGAATTAGCAAAAACAGGCACGGTATATCTAAATGGACACGAAATAGGTAAACTAACTGGTGGGGTGTTAGCAAAAATTGACTTACCAAAGGGAAAATACATAGTCACAGTCGATGGTGATAAGATAGAAAAATGGGAAAAACAAATAGAATTCAAAGCTGATTATGAGATGCAAGAGCTAAAAATTGAAGCGCAAATCGTGACAAGGCTGTTAAGGGTGGTAACAGAACCAATAGGGGCGGTAGTTTTGATAGATGGAAAGGAAGTTGGAATGAGCCCTTGGCAAGGAAGGGTGGAAGTCGGAAAAAAACTACAAATAAAAGTGGTACATCAAGGATACAGGACAGAGGAAAAAACGATAGAAATTCCAACAAAAGGAGAGATTATAACAGAAAAGTTTGTTTTGAAAAAGAACACTCCTCCGGACGCACCAAGGCTGCTGGAACCATTAAACAATGTCAGAGATATACCACTTCAAACAACGCTTAAATGGACAAAAGCACAAGATCCCGATGGAGATGAGGTAATTTACGACCTGTACCTCGGACAAGAGGGAAATGCCAAGTTAATTGTTTCTGAGATAGTTACCACGGAATATGAAGTGAAAAACCTGGAAGCTGGTAAAGTATACGAATGGAAAGTGGTCGCAAAAGATACACACGGAGCACAAACAGCAAGTATTGTTCAAAAGTTTTCAACTACACCATTTACGCTAAAATGGAAATTTCAAACTGGTCGTGAAATCTTTGTAAGTCCAGCAATTGGAGCTGATGGTACAGTTTACATTGGCAGTTACGATAGTTATCTTTATGCAATAACTCCCGATGGAAAATTAAAATGGAAATTTCCTACCGCCGGATATGTAAAATCAAGTCCTACGGTTGATATTGATGGCACAATTTATGTAGGAACAAACGATAACACTCTATTTGCTATTCATCCGAACGGAAATTTAAAATGGAAATTTCAAACAGGCTGGCTAATAGAGTCAACCCCATCTATAGGACCAGATGGTACTATTTACGTTGGCTGTTGGGATAAATATTTATATGCCATCTCACGAGATGGTAAGTTGAAATGGAAGTTTGCAACAGAAGGCGCACTACGCTCAAGTCCGGCAATTGATTCCAATGGTACTATTTATATAGGATCTGTTGATAAGCATCTTTACGCAATTACACCCGATGGAAAATTAAAGTGGAAATTTCAAACTGGAGACGTCGTAACATCAAGTCCAGCAATTGGTAAAGACGGGACTATATACTTTGGCAGTCAAGACACAAATATTTACGCACTAACTCCGGATGGAAAGTTAAAATGGAAATTTCAAACAGATGGTTATATACATTCACATCCTTCCATAGGAAACGATGGTACAATTTACATAGGAAGCGTAGATAAACATCTATATGCAATCAATCCAAATGGAACTCTTAAGTGGAGGTTCCCTACCAACGGAATTGTACACTCTGGACCAGCGGTCGGCGCTGATAACACAATCTTTGTTGGAAGTTATGATGGATGCTTGTATGTTATAAAAAGTACCGGAGAGCTAAAATGGAAATTTCAAACCGATACACGTTTTCATAGTAGTCCAGTTATATCTTCAGATGGTACCGTTTACATAGCCGGTCAGGATGGTTATTTGTATGCATTCAGCAGTGAATCTAAAGGTTTAGCAACATCTTCGTGGCCTAAGTTTAAGGGAAACACACGTAACACAGGAAAACTGGGCGATAAATAAATATTCCTAAAATATTCCTAACAAATAATTTTTTTCTTAAAAATGGACACCCTGTATGTATAAATCAAAGAGGTGATGGACTGTGCTGTGAATGGATTAAAGCTTGTATGCTTTTTTCTCTGAATTTTCATGTTTTAATCTACACTATCGAGAATATTTCCTCTTGTAAAGTGGAAAAGATATTATTGTTGTCCCTCTTTTTTACTCCACTCCTTATATCATATCGCACCACAATATTTCTAAAATCCTCTTCTTATAATTCCTCTCGTTATGTTGGGCTTGTTGCTTGCAAATTTTTTTTGAAAAGGTTTTACCAATATCAACTCGCTTTAAAAAACTTAAAGCAAAAACAATGCTATTTCAAACGCGAGGTGATAGTATGTTAAATCAGTTCGTTCCAAGGTTAGTTCAAAAAGTTCTGTTAATCATGACAATTTTTCAGTTTTTGACTTTGGTTGCCTCGGAACTTCCACCAGCGATATCGTTTTCAAAGATTTCATCGGTGGTTTGGACAGGTGTTGTACAATTCTCGATACTTGCAGTGGATGAAGTGGGCTTACAAAAGATTGAAGTCTTTGTCAACAATTCTAAGATTGCAGAGTTTACAAGAGCTCCCTTCGAAGTTTCAATCGATACGACGAGGTATCCGGACGGCAGTTATCAAATAACCGCTATCGCTTACAATTCAGCTGGACGAGTGAGTTCGTCAAACATAACGGTTTACTTCAAAAATCGAAGTCAAACTTCTGTTCAAGTATCCCAGCCTAAATTACTGTGGACTTACGAAGCGGTGATTGAAAGAGTAAAGTACAACTTTAGGAATGTACCGGCGGTTGGTAACGATGGGACGCTGTACATAGCAGCGTATGATACTATCAAATACAACAATTTTCTGTTTGCTATCTCACGGAATGGAACATTGCGCTGGAGATATGAAGTTGGTTCAAACTTTGCTGGACCTGTAGTTGGTCCAGATGGTACAGTATACATTAATACTGGGCGATTAATTGCGATAGGTCCTAACGGTTACAAACGATGGGAAATCCTCTTGAGTAAAGATTCTTTGCCAAGTTCTGAGAATTACCAATACACCCCAGTTATAGACACAAGTGGGAATATTTATGTTTCCACAAGAGAAGCACTATTTGCAGTTAATCCTTCAGGAGTAGTAAAGTGGAATTTCCAAGTGAGAACAGAAGTCAGACCAGTTGTAGATAAAGAAGGTGTTGTTTACGTTGTTCAAGGAATGAAACTCATAGCTATCGATAGTAACGGCAAAGAAAAGTGGCGGGTCGATACAGGTGGAATTGCAAGCTGGCTATGCTTAGGTGATGGAGTAATCTTAGTGTATCAAAGTACACCAAAAACTAAACTTGTAGCCATTTCAAAGCAAGGCGAAGTACTTGGAAGAACAAATATGCCAACGCTCATCTGGATGGCATCAGCTGGTGTGACAATCGGTAAAGACGGAACAATCTATGGAATCAACACTGATGAAAAGTTGGTGGCACTCACTCCGGACGGAACACAAAAATGGGCATTTGATATTCCAGAAAAATTTACCTTAGCTGGAAGCTATATAATACTCACAGGCAATAACGAAAGGGTTACACTTATTGGAGAGAGTGGAATAGTTTACGTTGGTTCGCCTGATGCGGTATATGGTATAGAAAATGGACAAGTTATCTTTCGATTACAGGTTGCGAATCCTATAAACAAACCGCTTGTCATGACTGACGATGGTATTTTGTATGCTGTATCGCACTTGGGTACAGTGATAGCTTTTCAGACAAATGACAAGCCAGCTCAAAGTCCGTGGCCAATGGCTGGACGTAATTATCGTAATGCTAATAGTGAGTAAGAAGTTATTAAAAAAGCACATTAATAAGAAGTATTTCATATCAAAGTGTGGTGATGCGTTTGAAACAATACTTGACTAAATGTTTCCTCTTAGACCTTTCAAGGAAAACCGATTAGAAACTTGCTACCGTCTTCGGTCATCTCACTTACTGAGCTTCTAAACTCTGGAATGTTGCTAATCACGAAGTAAATATCTCCTGAAAATGATTGAGAAGATATTCGATTAGTGGTTTTTGTATCTTTGCTTGGTCTTTTG
>CAZOAS010000133.1:0-5089 GCA_964577745.1 uncultured Fervidobacterium sp. | reverse complement strand
ATATAGAAGTTTTTGGAATTGAAGTACGTACAGCAGATGGTAAGAAGTCAAGTGGGATTGCTCCGGTTGTTCTTTTCAAAGGTGAGAAAGCAACAGGTGGTATGGTTCGCTCTGTTCCAGCAGTCCTTGATGCAACGTATGTAGCCCTCTGCAGCGACGATGGTAAGTTGTACATACTAAATTACAAAGATGGATTAAAAGAAAAAGTTAGTTACGACGTTAAAGCAAAAGGACTTATGAGTCCTGTGGTAGAAACTATTCAGGATGCGACGCATATATTTGTTGCAGGTACAGATGGTTCAGTTTACAATTTTGTATGGAGAAACGAAATACTTACACTGTTAAAGAGAGCACCTCTTCCAGAAACTGCAAGAGTAGAAGCTAACCCTATCGTACTTAACAACAAACTGTATGTGTTAACATACGATGGAAAGATTTACGCATATACGAATATTGCAACATCGTTAACTTTGGCTGCAAGTAAAACTCTTGGCGAAGGCGTACAAAAGCTCATCACAAGCCCAGTAGCTGACAACGAGTATATTTACTTCAACTTCACAAAGTACAATGCTGGGAAACCGGAACTTTGGATTGGTAGAGCAAAACTCTCAGGTTCAAATATCGAATTCAAAGAAAAGAAGATAGTAGATGCTAGGACAATATATCAAGACAGTAATGGTTACGCAGCCACAGCTTCAAGCCCGATACTGTTGAATGATTACTTATACTTCGGTACGATAGATGGAGATATAGTAAAAGTTCACAAGCAATATTTCGATTACAACATTGAAAGCTTGAAAACAGTAAAAAAATCTGATTTTAACAGAATTGATTCAAGCTTTGTTGCATCTGGAACGAATCTTTACTTTGGAACAGAAGATGGTTACATAGTCTCCGTTAAGTTGGCAGACCTTTCAGTCGATTGGGCATATTACACAGGTAAAGATGCAAAAGGCGTTAAAGACGCAATAAAGAGTAATCCATTGCTTGGAAACGACGATACCATTTACGTAGGAACTTACGAAGGTTACGTTTACGCACTTGATACAAAAGACGGTAAATTAAAATGGAGATACCAAATCGATGACAGAATCTGGGGTAGTCCGGCGCTTGCTGGTGACAATCTCATCATCGGTGCTAATAACGGTAAAGTCGTTGCATTGAAAGTCGCGTCATCTGGTCTTGCATCAGGTTCTGAAAACTGGCCAAAATGGAGAAAGGATGCAAAAAACTCCGGTAGATAACTAGAAAAAGCTAATTACACTGCGTGCCGTATGGCACGCAGTTTTTTTATTGTTGAAATTGTTGAAAATATTCTGAATCTGTGATAAAATAACCTCTGAGATTTATTTGAAATATTTTCGGCTATTTTTTGAAAGGGGGAATTTCATGCTCAGTTTTTTTGAAGAAATCGTACTCTTTGTTGCAATACCTCTCATCGCATTATTCGTAAGTAAATATTACACATACGAATTCAGTACTCCAAAATTCTTTATATACGCGCTCGTTGGTTTCGTGCTCAGTGCGTATTTACTTTTCAAAACTCTTTTTGCCACTTTTCGTAAGTCAAACGGTTCTTCTAAAGACATAAATTTGTACATCACTCCAGTTCACGTACTTTGGTTGAGTTTCGGTTTTGTTAGCTTTGCTTCGCTTTTGAACCTTGCACATGATAATCATTCGTATCTTCGCTGGGCTGTGGATATTTCACTTTATCTTTTCGTTAATATTCTCGGTGCATTTTATTTCTCTAACAAAATCAAAGAGAAGAAAAATATCCTTTGGTATGCTTTCCTTTTCGTCGTACCAGGCTTTTACATTGCAACATCTTCAATTATCAATTTTTACACAGGTTACGAACCGTTGTTGGGTAAGATAGGCGAGCCGTTAATCAGAGGTGTCATCAGATCCACCATAGGTAACGTTATTTTTGTTGCTAATTATCTCAACATGCTCCTTCCGATAGCTGTGTATTTCGTTCTCTCAAAAGATTTTTCGTTATACGGTAAAAAACCAGTTTGGAAAGCCTTCGCTGTAAAATTGATTTCACTTGCGATGGCTGTGTTGATCATCATAGTTCTTTCCATTGCCCAAACTCGTTCCGAGCTTATCGCACTTGCACTCGGGCTTGCACTCTTTACTCTCTTTTATCTTTTCTTTGTACGCAAAAAAGAGAATACAGCCGTCGATACTTCAGTACAAAATGTGTTTCTCAGAAAAACCATGACCGTTATGACACTACTTCTTTTCGTACTTGGTGCACTTTCATTTGTACTATTCAACTTCTATCCACCACTTATCGGTAATCAATCTGGAACTATCGTTGCGAGATTTTCCGGAGAAACGTGGAGTTCTTCAAGAGATGAACGTACATTGAGCTGGCTCTCGACAATACCTATCTGGGAAAAGCACAAATTACTCGGTCAAGGTATCGGTACGTACAAATTGTACGATTTGTACGGTGTGCAAGAGATTTTGAAAAAGCATCCCGAGTACAATTACGTTTGGAACAATTTTAAAAAGGCACACAACGAATACCTCCAACAACTCGCAGAGACAGGTATCGTTGGCTTTTTGATAATCGTTGGTATGTTGATAATGTTGGCTATTTACGTGTTTAAGAATATAAGACTCATCGAAGATAGAGACGATGCACTTTTGTTTCTGAGTTTCGTCGTCTCAGGTGTTGTCTTCGCTGTTCAATGTGTCTTCAGTTTCCCAGGTCAGTTGTTACCAAATGCCTTAGCTGCAACGTTCTTTATCTCTGTAGGGCTTGGTCCTTATTTTAACAAAACTTCTTTGCAGAAAACTCTTCGATTAAAATACGTCGTTGCCATAATTTTGTTGGTACTTGTTACTCTTGTGACAGGACTTTCGGCGTATCTGAGATACACACACTTTTGGTCTGAAGCGTATTTTAAATCCGCTTCGGATAGTTACAACAATTATTTTGCTTATCAAAATGCCATTTCACAGTACAACTCACAACTCCAAGATATACAAAACACAGAAGAGCAGTTTAATAAACTCGAAGGACAATTCGCTTATTTACGTCCCGAAAATTGGCATCAGCAGAAGATGAAAGAAACCCAATTCGGTGGTGTACCTTACAATCAACTCTCCGCGGAAAATCAAAGATTACAAATCATCCAAAACATCCGCCAACAGATAGAAGGTACTAAGAGAGCTCTCGAAAACGAAATTAACAAACTCGAAAGTCAAATACCAGACTCCTTTTACGAAGCAGAGCGAGATTTTCTGAAATCAATAAAGTACGATCCAACATTTGGTAAATCGCACTTTTACCTTGCAAATATGGCTGTCGATCCGAGGCGTATAAACCTTTTGAACACGCAAATTCAAATCGAACCGTCGGTTATTTTACAACAAGAATACGATGATTATCAAAAGAACATCTTACCAGAGTTTAAACACCGCTATTTCGAGTTTTTAGAAGATAAGTTAAGAGAAATTCCACAACTTGCGATTTATTTACACATCGCAGAAGCACAAGCTTTAGTTGATTCCATAGGATTATTTGAAACAACTAATAAATTGTTCTCAGAACGCAATGTTTACAAAGCACTCGCTCAACGCTATGCAGATTTAGTTATGCGTGTTAGATTCATGCACGATGTTATGTTAAGTTCGAATATAAAAGATAAGTTGAAAGAAGAGATAGAAAAGCTTGATAAACTCAGAAACAAGCTAATCGATAAATATATCCATTGGGCTATTGCAACAGTTACATTGAAGCCGGGCAGTTGGATGAAATTCCCAGATTGGCGCTCAGTTGATATGGAAGTTGCCACGCAAGGACAAGATATATACAGAGCCCTCGCAAATTACGGACTTGGGATAATGACTTCAGATGATAAACGTTTGGTGAAATTTTTGGAAGATTTAGCCAAGATAGAAGTAACTGCTTCGTTGAGTATGGAAAGGAAAAATTACTGGGGTGTTCCGGATGGTGCCTTCGCTTATTTGACTGCACTTTTGGCTAAATCAAATAACAAAGCTGCACTTAAGAATGTACTTGAGATATACAGACCGGCATACGAATACTTGAGAGAGAAAGCCGATGAAAATAAAATGAAAAAGATCTACGATGGAAGAGTGCAATTACTTAAGAAAGATATTGAAAAAATTCTAAGCGGAGAACTGGAGTCCTCTAAGGTTTCTGAGCTTGTGAATCTCTTTGAAAACAGTATGAAAAAAGCATTCGATAAGTTCATCTCAGAAGACCACGCAAAATTGGAGAGTGATTATATAAACACTCTCTTAATCAACGAACCTGTAACATGGGGCAAGATCTACAGAAAATCCGTTTGGCGAATACACTTCAACGAGTCGATAGCTGAATTTAGAAACAAATTAACAAGTGAAAAGATTTCAGATAATGCTAAAAATTCTATCAACACTATGCTGAATTACTTAGTTGACGCTAATCTTGACAACAACAACTTCATGTTCGCTTACGAACGATACATTTCGTTTGTCAAAGCTTACGAATTTATCAGTATGATTAAATAAGCAGATGTAATTGGAGGTAATAGATGATAGCAACATTTGATTTTTTGTGTGCGTTTTTCTTAGAGTATATACTTGTTAGAAATTCTTCTCTTTCCTTAAGATACAGTCTCTTTGCCGGATTCATTTTAGCTACCTCTTTTGTGGTAGCACTTTTTTCATACAGAGCATTTGAAGAGGAGAATTTAGCAGAATACACCGAACAATTCACACGTACACTTATTAGTCTATCGATAGCCGTTGTACTGACAGCATTGTTTTTCTCAATCTTTCGCAGCAAACTTGCGTTCAGACCAACGGCTTTGACTTTTGCCGTCTTATCCATCATTATCCCATTTTTGAACACCAAGATTTATCACTTCCAATTATCGAAACGTAAACCAAAAGAGTTCATCGTCTTTGTCGAAAAAGAAAAGCACGACGCACTTCGAAATGTACTACACGAAGTTCAAGAACGTTCGAAAGGACGTTATATATTCAAAACATTTGTTGATGGGAACGATAATATCGTTAAACTCGATGAGATAATTGAATACTCTTCCAGTGTATCGTTCCTTGT
>CAZOAS010000132.1:0-5101 GCA_964577745.1 uncultured Fervidobacterium sp. | reverse complement strand
GAAATAGCATCTTGAGCGTTCTTACTCGCCATTTCAAGTCCTTTGATCTGTCCTCTCATCTTTTCGCTTATCGCAAGACCAGCCGCATCATCACTTGCTCTGTTAATCTTTAGACCAGAAGATAACCTTTCAAGAGTCTTTTTCATGTCAGAATCAGTAAGTGTAATCTGCCTCCATGCGTTAAGAGCAGACAAGTTGTGGTTAATCCGCATAACCTCACCTCCAAAGAATCGATAAATAATTCAACTATATATTACTTTTCAAAAAACACCGCTCTTAAATGGCTTGTTAGTATAATATGCTTGGCATTTTTGAAACCAGAGTTTTTAAGTACAGTATCTATCTGCTTCTTATTTCTAAAAACTCTAAAATAAGGATAGTACCATATCGCATCGTCTTTATTAGCAAAATCTGGAACAAAGTAGAAAAATACACCGCTTTCTATACTGTTAAGCGTATATTCTAATTTTATTTTCGTGTTTATACTCTCAAAACTGATAACGTTTTTCGATTTATCGTTGTATTCTATTCCAAGGTCTATACAAATAGTTTTGACAACTTTTACAACTTCTTCATCATCTTCTAAGACCTTTAAATCAGACCAATTTGAGTCATTTAGAACCTTTAACAGCTCGTCTTTGCTCACTGTGTATTTTGATAACTTGTAATTTTTTAATCTATCTTTGTATACCTTGAGCACTTCATCCTTTGGGAAAGGATATGCGTAATAGCAGTCTTTTGACTTTTTCCACATTCTAACTGGTGATATAACACCAAGTCCTGAATGTTTCTCTGAAATATTTCCCACCCATATTATCTCATCATCTTCACTTCCAATTCCATCTTCTACAGGATAAAATCCATCGAATGGATAAGCACCCATAAGCAAATCGCCGATATTGAAATTCTTCTTACAAGCCTCAAGATGTAATTCGTATGCTTTTTTCAAATCCTCTTGATTTTCCGAACGCTCAAGTAATTTTGCGTATCTGAAATTATAGAAAGAAAATTTTTCTTTATTTTCTATCCTATCAAGCAATTCCCTTGCTTTTTTCTTATCAACATCAGACCAATACATTGCACTTACATATTTAGCAAAGTCTGTATCTGAAATCAAGTACAACCTTTTTAACTCTTCAATGTTGAAATCTTTAGATAAATCAGTAAAGATTTCTCTATTCTTTAAATAATAATTCTTAACCTCTTCAAACACACCATCAATTTGAGTATCAAGTTTTGTCTTTAAATCATCTATCACCGGTCTTACAAACTTGGCAATCTCAGGGAGAGTGTCAATGGCTCTTTTGTAATAGTCGATAGCTAATTTAAAATTTCCCATCTTCAAATACACATCACCTATAAACGCAAGTGCAACGCCCTTAAGAACATCATCTTCTATTTTTCTGACTTCATTCAAAAACTTTAGCTTCTCTGTATCGCTGACCGAACTGTTTTCAAAGTAGAATATCAACCCACCAACGCCATATTTTTTAACTGAACCAATTTTATCCTCACCTAATATGTAATCAACAAGAAAATCTTTGTTTTCTTCTAATTTTTTCAGCACTAATTTATCAAATTCGAATTTCATCAAAGGTCTATAGACTTCAAAATCTATCTTTCTTCCAGTTTTCAAATCCTTTTCTATAAAATCTAAGACTCTCATTTCCAATCCTAACTTTCCAATTTCTACAAGAAGTCTATCTATCTCATTAGATACACTCTTGTATCTTTCATCATCTAATTCTAAAAACATTGCGGCGAAAGATTTTAGAAATTTATCAATTTCTTCTCCAGTTGTTTCTGCTTCTTTGAAAACAAGATAGTAATTCTTTTTAAACCTTTCTAAGTCACCATTTTTCAAATATCCTAAACTTAGCAATGTTCTTGCTGATGCTTTGTATTTAATTGCAATTATAGTCCAACCAAATTTTTCAGGATGTTCTTCAACTTCACTAATTAATTTAAAGAATTTTTCACCGTATTCAATCATTTTATCGTAATCTTTCCTTGCTTCAACAATTCCTAAAAGACCATAATACGGATCAGGATTATTTGGATTAATAGTCAAATTAAACTTGAGTAGATTCTCAGCCATATCTAAAAATCCTTTGTTGAATAAATCAAGAGCATGCAAAAATAACACTTCGAAACCTATAGGTGTAATTTTCTTTTCTTTGTCAAGAATTTTATAGATTTCCTCAACTATTGGATATTTATTGTACCTGTATTCATAAATTGATTCAGTTTTATAAAGTTGACAAAGGTAATACATTCGCTCGACAGGATTAAGATCTTCCTTTTCATTCAATAGTTTAACTAAGAGATTTCTTGTTCTGTTGTATTTTTTTTCTTTTAATTTTCTTGTCCAAATATAGCCATAGTGATATATGATGAAAGGAGCTTCAACAACTTTTCCTTTGTAAATTGCTTGATTATGAATAATATTTTCATATCTTACCGTTCCATTTCTAAAAATTCTTGCTGTAGAAGCAACTTCTGTTCGTTTTAAATCCCAGTCAAGATAACTAATCGTTGGAAGATAAACGGTATTTACATCATTTGGAAGATTTGCAAGGAATTCTCTTAAACCAGAAAAATCATCTCTAACTTCTTCATCAGCATCATATATCAAGACCCACTCACAAGTAGGGAATTGAAGGGAATAATTTCTTGCCTCGGAAAAATCATCTCTCCATTCATGAAAATATATCTTATCTGTGTATTTCTTAGCTATTTCAACACTCTCATCGGTGGAACCAGTATCCACGACGATAATTTCATCCACATAAGGTCTTATGCTTCCAAGAGCTCTATCCAAGTTATGTGCTTCGTTTTTCATAATCATGGCAACGCTGATCAAACAATTGCTTTTTTTCATCCATTCTCCCCCTAATTTCTGAAAATTGAGATTCATTCTGATTAAATATTCAATAACGTAACTAAACTTTCCTAAGGAATAAAAAAACGACAAGCAGTCTTTTTGGACTGCTTGCCGTTTTGTGTATTAAAGCTTATTATCTCAACAATTGCAATACATTCTGTGGTTGAGCGTTTGCTTGTGCTAACATCGACATACTCGATTGCAAGAGTATCTGTTGCTTTGTAAACGCCATCATTTCTTTTGCCATGTCTGCATCTCTTATACGGCTTTCCGCTGCCGTTAAGTTCTCTGCCGCTACTCCAAGGTTTGCAATTGTGTGTTCTAATCTGTTTTGAATAGCACCAAGTGCTGCACGGGCTGTACTTACTCTGTGTATCGCTCCATCTACTACCATTATTGCTTTTTCTGCACTGTTTTGGTCTGTAACTTTGAGTGTAGAAGTGAGTAAACCAAGAGCTTTTGAACTCATATTGTCGATACCAGCAATCATGTTGTGACCTTCGTTTGAACCAATTTGGAAAATGAGTTGGTTATTTTGTGTGTATCTTCCTTCAACTCTTACAACTGCACTGTCAACTACTTGTTGTGTTGGTAATGCTCCTCCAAAGTCGTTTATGTTGAATACGGTACCTGTCCAAGTGAACTGTATACCAGCAAAAGTTAGAGCTCCTAAAGCCATTTGGGTAGTTTTACTAACAGTTCCACCAGCTGTTATAAGTGTAACTTTGACATCTAAACCAGAGGTCACATTTCCATTAAATTGTCCAACTTCAAAAACATATGTTCCTTCTCTTACACCGTTTGTAACAGTACCAATCTTGACATCGATATTACCACCAGTAACAACTTTTGCATTTGGTGTGTTTCTGAAGTTTTCAAGTTTGCCATCAAGTAACTTCTTTGTGTTGAACTCTGTTGTTCTTGCTATTCTGTCAATCTCTTCTCTTAATTGGTCAAGTTCTGCTTGGATTTGGTTCCTATCAACGTTTGTGTTTGTATCACTTGCAGCTTGTACCCCAAGTTCTCTCATCCTTTGAAGTATCGAGTGTACTTCTGTTAATGCACCTTCTGCTGTCTGTATCAATGAAATAGCATCTTGTGAGTTCTTAATTGCCATATCAAGACCACGAATTTGACCTCTCATCTTTTCACTAATTGCAAGACCAGCTGCGTCGTCTCCTGCTCTGTTGATTCTCAAACCAGATGAAAGTCTTTCGAGAGTTTTGCTCATGTCCATGTTGGTCATGGAAATGTTTCTCCAGCTGTTGAGAGCGTTAATGTTGTGGTTAATCCTCATATCTGCCCACCTCCATGTGTGTTTGTTTTCCTTAAATAAGTCTTAACTAATACCAAGGGTGTCCCTAATTACCAACTATATTATCGGATATAATTTTTGAATTTTTAGTCTAAAAAACACAAACAGCCCTAAAAAGGGCTGCTTGTGTGTTTTTAAATGTTTCCAAATTATCTTAGCAATTGCAATACGTTTTGTGGTTGAGCGTTTGCTTGTGCTAACATCGACATACTCGATTGTAAGAGTATCTGTTGCTTTGTAAACGCCATCATTTCTTTTGCCATGTCTGCATCTCTTATACGGCTTTCCGCTGCCGTTAAGTTCTCTGCTGCTACTCCAAGGTTCGCTATTGTGTGCTCTAACCTATTCTGAATAGCACCAAGCGCTGCACGAGCTGTACTTACTCTGTGTATCGCTCCGTCTACTACCATTATTGTTCTTTCCGCACTATCCTGATCTGTGACTTTGAGTGTAGATGTCGTCAACCCGAGAGCTTTTGAACTCATATCGTCGATACCAGCAATCATGTTGTGACCTTCGTTTGAACCAATTTGGAAGATAAGTTGGTTATTTGAAGTATATCTTCCTTCTACTCTTACAACCGCACTGTCAATAACTTCGTTTTTGGGTAATGCTCCACCAAAGTCTGATATACTAAATATTGTTTTGTCCCATTTAAAGGAAATGTTTCCAATAGCTGCTGACACTTCACCTAATGTGGCTGAAGTAGTGACTATCGTTCCATCGGATTTTATTTGAGTTATCCTTACATCAAGTGGACTGGTAACATTTCCATTTAATTGTCCAACTTCGATTACGTATGTTCCTTCTACAGCACTGGTTGCTCCAAATGCTTTTATCTGAACATTGATGTTACCACCTGTAACAACTTTTACATCAGCTTTATTCCTGAAGTTTTCAAG
>CAZOAS010000131.1:0-5143 GCA_964577745.1 uncultured Fervidobacterium sp. | reverse complement strand
TTCTGTAGTTTCAAGCTCGGGATTGTTGGTAAATATGGCAAAGAATATTGAAAAGTTGGTTGCAAATACTTCTGAAAATTCAAAAATAATAGATGAACATTCGCAATCTTTAAAGTTTGCAGTTCAATTATTAGAAGAAAAGCAAAGCTTGTTCAAGATATAAAGAAAATATCAAAAACCGAAATTCCGTGCCGTTTGGCACGGAATTTTTGGTAGTTATGTCATGAATTTTATACTGCTCAGAAAAATCATGTTACAATTAAAAAATTTTTTACAGAAAATAAAAGATCTTTTCAGAAAAATCTGATAAAATATTATTAAACAATTAATTAGAAAAATGGAGGTGAGAAGTATGGAAAAAAGTAGGAAAAATCGTTGTTTAATTTTGATAACCTTTTTAATAATGAGTTTTGTGATTAAAACTATCGTATATTCAGCTTATTACCCAGTTACTCGTACAATTATAGTACCGACTTTGCCTATAAATCAGCAGAATCCAGCAGAAAATTGGAAGGCACAGATGGTTAGAAGTATATCTTTTAGACTGATAAACAACAACTATTTAATGGTGGTAGCGTACAGAGTTACAGGATTTGGAGGAGAGGCCGGTTCAGGACCTTTTGTAAACGTTTCACATTCGTTTGCTTTTGATATAAACAAGGATGGTAAACCAGATTTAATAAACTATACTTACGATAGAAGAGTTGTTGTCAAATTAAACGATGGGAATGGTAACTTCTCTCAAAATATTTACGATTACTCTTTTGGCGATTTTTTGGCATCTGTTATAGTAGATGACTTTGACAACGACGGAAAGCCTGATCTGCTTGGATTAGGTGGCAGGGATGGTTACACCGCACTTTTTGCGAGTAACTTAGATCGTAATTCGGCGAATTATTACAAAAAAACCTCCTTTAAATCATCTGTTTTAAATTTCGATAGCAAAATAGTTGCTACCTCTATGGCAGCATACGATTTTGATGGTGATGGTTACAAAGATGTGATATATGCTGATAAAGAAGGAAGAGTATGGTGGTGGCGAAATGATCCTTCTAGAGGTGTGAACAGATTTTTTGATGAATCACAAGTTTTTCTTTTAATTGACAGTGGGATGGGTCCGGTAAATCGTTACAATCCACAACAAGCTGGTACAGTCGATGTAAAAGATATAAATTACGATGGAATACCTGATATAGTAGTTGGAAATATACAACGAAGAGAGATAAGAATTTATCTTGGAAAAAGAGTGAATGCCAGGATAGAGTACACAATACCACCAATAATTTTAACAGATAGCAACGGAAGGATAGTTAACGGTATTGTTGATATTGATCCAAGAGCACCAAATTCTAAGTCTCCACATTATTTACGAAGTTTTACACCTACGCTACTGAGATTTGCTGATGTCGATGGTGATGGCTTTACGGATTTATTCATTGCCACAGATGCTTGGGGAGAAGGAAAGAGATACGGTGGAGCACTTTATTTATTCCGCGGTAATGGTTTCACAAGTGATGGAAAACCAAAGTTCCTAAGTTATGAGCTTTCAGCTGGAAACAGCGCTGATTCTGGTAGGAATCCGTATGATTTTGATTGTGGTAGTGTTGCGGATTTCGATGCTGATGGTTTGATAGACTTTGTTGCTGCAGATGGTAATCACTCTGGAAATTTTTATAAAGTTAAAACATTGAGTAATAATACATATGATACTTCAACTTACGGTTTTATACTCTCAAAACCGGTTTGGGAATTGATAGGAATTCCTTATTCTCAAATTCCATCGAACTTTGTAAAAAGTATTGAAATTACCATACAATTTGAAAAACAATTTTCTGGGCAGATCTCTGACGGATTGTTTGAAATAAGGTATTATCCAGTTGTTCAAAATCCAGACATAGTTTGGACAACAAGCGAACCAGAGAGATGGAAGAACACATCTAATCTTTTCCCGGGTACAGCACAAAATATGAGAATTTCCACAGTTGTACCGGCAAATGGCGTGTACACTGCAAATGTAACATTCACAAAACCGTTGAAACCCGATATTCAGATTTTGATTGCACTCAAATCTTTGAGCCAAACAACAACGCCCGGAATTAAAAAAATAACATACAAAATAACTACAGCACCGCAGGAGTTGGAAATTAGAAACTTCCAGTGGTTGAATAAAGAATATTAATTTTTAACAATTTTCCTTTTGGAGGTCTGAGATTATGACCTATCTAAAAAAGGGTAGTTTTTTGGTGGAAGCACTTACTGCACTTATTGTTATTACATTTGCAGTTGGTATAGCTTTTGTAAGTGCTGCAAATTTGATGAGAAATTCAAATCAAAATGCGATGTTGATAACGCTTGCCGAGGTGCTATTTAACGAGGCTGAAATATATTTAAGTGCGAATCCTGATACATTGGCGAGTAGAACTTATACAAAAACTTACAATGGAAATACGTATACAATTAACTTTACACTTAGAAATGAATATTATGTGAATACTAATTTTTCGATCTACAGGAGAGTTTCTTTAGTTCCAATTAATTATCAAAGATACCCTGTAAACCAAATACTACCTCTGTCTCATATAACATTTCCTGTTGCTGTGATAAGAGTTACCGATTCAAAAGGAAGATATATAGAAACAGAAATAGTGTTAAGAAGGAATAACTTTCAAGCTCCGGCACAGTAATTTTGTTACAAGTTTCTTATATTTTGAGGGGTGATAAGTTGTTTAAAAAGAGAGGATATACACTTATAGAGATTCTTATTACTATAATGGTGATTTCTACACTTTTGGCTATAGGTGTTCCTTTTTATACAGTTATGGTAGAAAAGCTGAATTCTGATGCTATTTTGACGTCAGCTGTTCAAAACGTTTTTTACTTATTCTCACTCGCAAGAAAAGCTGGGTTTACATTTGGAAATGTTGTTAAAATAAACTACGAACGGCGGAATTTGAATGGTAAGTTATATCATGTCTTCAAGGCTTTTATAGATGTTGATACTAATGGTGTGCCAGACCCAGATAGATATATATATGGAAGATCGAAAATAGTTGAGATAAGTTTTTTAGTTTCTGAAGTTTCGGTGACTTTCAGAAGTGGTGGAAATGTACTGACAAGTTTAGATGAACTTTACACTGTAGATGGAATGTTTGTAAAAAAGACTGGAACGGCTCCTGATGGATCGCCGTCTTTTGATAGAACTTACAGTAATCTTGATATCGAATTGCAACATAGAAGCAAAAAGTACATTATTTCAATAAGTAACGACTTACCCAAGATTATAGAGCAGTAATCAAGGGGTGATATACTTGCATAAGATGTTTAAATTTAAGAAAGGTTACTCGTTTGTTGAACTACTTGTGTCGCTTTTTGTGATCGGAATAATCTTTGCCATAATGTCAATAATAGTAAATCTAAATATCAACGCTTACAAAACGACAAAGCTCACACTTCAGAATATTTACGCAGATAGTTATGTCTCATTCTTGTTTGATGTTTTAGAAGGTGAAGTTAAATGGTTTGGTTCTGGCAGAGAATTTCTTGCTAATTTGTACAGACCCACATTTGTACCTAATAGTCCATCAAGTTACAATCCGATGGGAGCAATTTACAGCGAAATATCCAATAAAGTAAGATGGTTTGGAAACTATTTTGATTACGAACGTATTGGTGGTAAAGATATCATGTACTTAAATTATGTAATAGCTTATCCTGTAACGTTGAAAAGAAATACAGATGGTACTTATTCACCTATCTCTGCCGGTTATATGGGACCATCTGGATGGTCTATAATAAGAGGTTCGCTCTCAAAAAATAGTCCAAACTACTTTGCAAGATATGCTAAACTGCGTTTTTATAAGAATGGAGTTGTTTTTTCAGGGGGATACTTAACTCCAAATGATAAACTTACGGTTAAAGAAATCAATCTTGCTCTTCAAAATACATCTACCGACATAGATTTAAGAGCTCAAGACCTTTTCATAACTCCGATTGCAAGGTTTAAAAAAGCTGTTTTCAACAATGGTTATATCACGCGAAGTTTTAGACAAATAAGAATTATATACGATCCAAATGCTCGAACTATCGTTATGGAGAAATTTATGCCTGCACTTGACTTGACTCAGCAAGTCTTTCCAACGATATTACTTGACAATGTTAATAGTTTTTCGACTTACATACTTTACAGAGATATGATGGGGCAAGATAAAGAAGTTGAAATATACCGAGCAAAATACAGTCCGCCAAGCGATTTTACTCCCGATGCTGCGTATGCCATCAAGTTTGTTGTAGAGTGGGAATCACCTTGGAGGCTTTTTGGAAATACGAACAAGATAACAAAGACCCGTATAATCTCTTTAGTGAAATAAAAAAGGAAGGAGGAACTCAGCAGTGAAAAAATTGAGAAGAGGTATAATAAATATTACAACTGCGTTGATGTTGATACTCATGACAGGTGTTCTTGCAATCGTTCTTGCAGGTGTTATGAAAGAAGTAATCTTTGTTGAAAATGTTGTTCTGAATTCTATAGATACGAGCTATTCAAAATTATTGTTCAAATCGATGGCAAATGCATGGTACTGCCTTTTGTCCACTAATTCTTTATATTGGGATTCATTACACGAAGGTTTTTCAGAAACACCACAGCAAGGTACTCCATCCTTAGGAGATATATCTAATCCAGCTCATTACACTGAATTTTATTTTAACACTTACATAAAACACAACATAACCGGTCAGGATAGGATGATATATTATAAAGGTACTTCAAAAACCGCGTCTTACGACAAAAAGAATTTTATCATGAGTGTTGGTATGGAACTTTCTAAAAAGGAGCAAAATGAAACACAATTTACAACTCTATTAGAAGGTGCTTCTTTCGATTTTGGTTGGCCAAGTATGTAAGGCTACTAAGAACTGACTTTTTTTCTTTGAACATTTTCTATGTGCTTCGATTTGACAGTTTCCAACACAAATGCTTGTTTGGAAAGCTTGAAGGCTATTGTGTTACATTGTCTAAATTCTAAGGTTTTTTGTCTAATTCCACTTTAATTTTATCTTTTACAAATTGTCCAAAGTGAGCAAGAAATGATACTTGAAAAAATGAGCTACACTAAATAATATTTAATTAGTATTTCATCTCGCT
>CAZOAS010000130.1:0-5143 GCA_964577745.1 uncultured Fervidobacterium sp. | reverse complement strand
GATGGTTTTCTATCAAAGATGCAAGGTTATCAGCCGATTACAAAAGTAGAATTAAGGAAAGCACTTGATCAACTTCTTGCTGAAAACGGTGTGAATGCTGAATCGATGGAAACAGATTTTTCGTTTGGTTTTCAGGATGTAAGAATAAGGGCTAATTTGTACTATGAAAGAGGTAATCCTGCTATAGCTTTGAGAATAATAACCAAAAAAATAAGAACATTTGAAGAACTTGGATTACCATCGATTTTAAGAGATTTTTGTGATAGAGACACCGGATTAGTCATAGTCACAGGTCCAACGGGTAGTGGTAAGTCAACGACCCTTGCTGCGATGATCGACTATATAAATTCTAAATATGCATACCATATAATAACTATCGAAGACCCGATTGAATATGTCTTTGAAAACAAAAATTCATTGATTCATCAAAGGGAAGTTGGAAGAGATACAGAAGAGTTTGCCGATGCGTTGAAATACGCACTACGACAAGATCCAGATATCATACTTGTTGGTGAAATGAGGGATTTGGAGACTATCTCGATGGCTTTAACTGCTGCTGAAACAGGACATTTGGTTTTTGGAACGCTCCATACTAACTCAGCCGCTACTGCGCCTGAACGTATCGTAGACGTTTTCCCAGCTCATCAACAAAAACAGATATCTTTACAACTTGCAAATACACTCGTTGGTGTTGTGTATCAGAGACTCGTTCCAAAAAAGAACGGTGGTTTAGTCCCTATAGTGGAAGTTTTGGTCGCTAATACAGCTGTTAGGAACCTTATCAGGGAAGGTAAGATACATCAGATAGAAAGTATAATGCAAACTGCCCAGAAACAAGGGAATATATTGTTTGATGACGCATTGCTTAAAGCTTACTTTTCTGGTGAAATATCAAAGGAAAGTGTTGTAGCATTTGCTCGTAATCCTGAGGAGGTGTCTAAGAAGATAGGATGGACAGGAATTTGATGGAAAATGTTAAAGATTGGGTAAAAAAAACACTCGAAGAATTGGAAAAGAAGATGATGGAAAATTTGGAAGTAAAAGAAATGATTAAAGTTTCTTCGGATTTTACGAAATTCAAAGAAATCGATGAATTAATAAATGAGTATTTTAACTTACTTGATGAAAAGGAACTTTGGAAGGAAGAACCCGGTAGTGAAGATGAGATTGCAAAGCTTGATGTGAAGATAGAAAAAGTTTCCAACGAGATAATCGCACTTTTGCTTCCCGATGATGAGTTTAGAGATAGAAACGTATTCCTCGAGATAAGAGCTGGCACAGGTGGAGAAGAAGCGGCACTCTTTGCCGGTGATTTGCTGAGGATGTACTTAAGATACGCTGAGATAAAAGGATGGGACACGGAAATTATTGATGAAAGTAAATCAGACCTTGGTGGATACAAAGAAGTTGTTGTAAGAATTAAGGGTAAAAACAGTGGTACTTACATGAAGTACGAAAGAGGAGTTCACAGAGTACAACGTATACCTGTCACAGAATCCGGTGGAAGGATACACACGTCAACGGCAACCGTGGCGGTTCTGCCAGAAATAAAAGATGTCGATGTCTATATAGATCCAAAAGATATAAGGATAGATACTTATAGAGCTTCCGGAGCTGGAGGTCAATATGTTAATAAGACAGAATCCGCAATCAGAATTACTCATATTCCAACTGGTATCGTTGTGACATGTCAGTCGGAAAGGTCCCAGCACCAAAACAAAGAAAAAGCTTTGATGGTCCTGAGGTCTAAACTTTACGAACTTGCACGCAGGGAGCAAGACGAAAAACTTTCTTCACAGAGAAAAACTCAAATTGGAAGTGGCGAAAGAAGTGAGAAAATAAGAACATATAACTTCCCACAAAACAGGGTGACAGACCACAGAATAAACCTAACGATATACAATCTACAAGCCGTGCTTGATGGTGATCTTGATTTAATAATTCCAAAATTGATGCAGTACGATATAGAAGAACAATTAAAAGAACTCGGAATACTAACTGAAGTGGAGGGGTAAAAGTGCTAAACGTGGTAGACCATCCTTTAATCAAACACAAACTCACATTGATGAGGAAAAAAGAAACTGGTCCAAAAGAATTCAGAGAACTATTAAAAGAAATAACGTTACTCATAGCCTATGAAGCGACAAGACATATACAGGTTTACGAAATGGAAGTTGAAACACCCCTTGAAAAAACTAAAGGATACTATATAAACGATAAAGATATAGTTATAATACCTATTTTAAGAGCGGGATTAGGTATGGTTGATGGAATTCTCGAGTTATTACCAAATGCCTCCGTTGGACACATTGGTATATACAGAGACCCAGAGACACTGCAAGCGGTGGATTATTACTTTAAGACTCCAAGACTCCACGATAAGAGTGAAATATTCATACTTGATCCAATGCTTGCAACGGGAGTATCGGCTATCGATGCGATAACAAAAGTAAAAGAACTTGGCGGTAGGCAAATCACGTTTATTTCCCTCATCTCTTCCCCAGAAGGTGTGAAGGCTTTGCAACAAGCTCATCCAGATGTTGATATATACACGGCATCGCTCGACAGAGAACTCAACGACCACGGGTATATCCTCCCTGGTTTAGGTGATGCCGGTGATAGACTGTTCAGAACAAAATAACGATTGTAGCTTGTAAGCTACTGGAGGTGCATTTGACTTGACAGAAGGTATAAGCATGAAACAACTCGAAGAAATGACAATGAAAGAGCTCTACGAATTAGCAAGAAAATACGATATTCCCCGTTATACAAGTATGAGAAAACAGGATTTGATTTTTGAAATCTTGGAAGCAAAAGCAAAATCGGAAGGTTACTTCTTCGGAGAAGGAGTGCTCGAGATTGCTCCGGATGGTTACGGATTTCTCAGAAGCCTTGAGACTATGTTATCCGGTCCGAAAGATATCTACGTTTCTCAGTCACAGATAAGAAAATTTAATCTCAACACAGGTGATATAGTCTCAGGTGTTATCCGTCCACCAAAAGAAGGCGAACGATTCAACGCAATGATAAAAATCGAAGCGATAAATTACAAACCACCTGAATTTGCTGATGAACGAGTAAACTTTGAAAACTTGACACCTGATTATCCTAAGGAAAGATACATCTTAGAAACGCATAAAGACACCTTCTCCACAAGATTGATTGATCTATTTACACCAATAGGTAAAGGGCAAAGAGGAATGATTGTTGCTCCACCGAAGACAGGTAAGACCACGATACTCAAAGAAATTGCCAACGGTATTGCAACAAACCATCCTGACACAATTAGAATCGTATTGCTTATCGATGAACGACCTGAAGAAGTTACAGATATCAAAGAATCGGTAGATGCAAAGGTTATAGCTGCTCCGTTCGATATGCCTTCCGATAAACAGATAAAAATTGCCGAACTTACGCTTGAAATGTGCAAAAGACTCGTTGAATATGGTAATCACGTCGTTGTACTTCTCGATAGTCTCACACGACTTGGAAGGGTTTACAACATAACCGTTCCACCAAGTGGTAAGTTGTTAACCGGTGGTGTTGACCCAGCCGCACTTTACAAACCGAAGCATTTCTTCGGTGCTGCCAGAAATACAAGAGAAGGTGGAAGCTTAACGATAATTGCAACCGCACTCATAGAGACTGGATCAAAGATGGATGAAGTGATATTTGAAGAATTCAAAGGTACAGGTAACATGGAACTTGTACTCTCAAGACAGCTTGCCAACAAGAGGATTTTCCCAGCCATCAACCTTGCGCTCTCGGGTACAAGAAAAGAAGAATTATTGATTGGACAAAACGAATTGAAGAAAGTGTGGATTCTCAGACGTATGTTAAGCTCTATGTCTGAAGAAGAAGGACTCAAACTCATACTTTCAAAATTGAAAGAAACGAAATCAAACGAAGAATTCTTAGCTTTAGTCGATGCTCAGAAAACAGTATAACAATACATTTTCGTCTTTGCTCGCCTTAAAAGCATAGGAGGAATTGTCGATGACCCAAAAAGAACTTAATAACGTGATATTACGTAAGCGAAAATTAGCCTACGGTGTGTATGATTTTTGGATTAAAAACGATTTCATCGGTAAAAAAGCCAAGCCTGGTCAGTTTGTTATAGTAAGGGTAAGCGAAAAAGGTGAACGCATACCACTAACGATAGCTGATTCTAATGGTGAAGCATTCAGAATCGTTGTTAAGGCTATTGGAAAATCCACATACGAATTGTGCTCGCTCAACGAGGGCGATGTACTTCACGATGTGGTTGGACCTCTTGGTAAACCAAGTGAGATTAAACGTTACGGAAACGTACTAATCATCGGTGGTGGAGTGGGAATAGCTGCTATATTACCGATTGCAAAAGCGTTGAAAAACATCGGTAACAACGTAACAGTTATAATCGGGGCAAAAACATCCCAAGAACTTATATTGAAAGATGAATTCACATTCGCCGATAAACTTTTACCAACAACAGACGATGGAAGTTTTGGATACAAAGGTAACGTGATAGATGCGATGAAAATCGAACTGGAAAACGAAAATTACAACGTAATTTGGTCGATAGGTCCAGCTATCATGATGAAACTTTCAAGTGAGATTGCGATAACTTATAACATTCCCATCTGGGTTTCGTTGAACTCTATCATGATAGATGGTACTGGTATGTGTGGTGGTTGTCGAACGGTGATAAAAACAAATAATTCTGAAAAGATAGAATATGTATGCGTCGATGGACCAGAGTTTGATGGTCGGTATGTTGATTGGAATAGCTTTATCAAAAGACTAAATCAATACAAAGAACAGGAAAAATTGGCTCTTGAAAGATATCTAAAAGAAGTTGGTGAACCCACATGGCTGTGAAAGACAGAATCCACATGCCGGAACAACCAGCTGAAGTTAGAAAAACTAACTTTTCAGAAGTAGCACTCGGTTACACACCGGAATTAGCTCAACAAGAAGCTTCAAGATGTTTGCAATGCAAAATACCAACATGTATATCCGGTTGTCCAGTTGGTATCGATATACCAGGCTTCATAAAAGAGATAGCTAATGGAAATTTCGAAAGTTCGTATAAGATTTTAAAATCTTACAATTATCTGCCAGCAATATGTGGGCGTGTATGTCCACAAGAGGTACAATGCGA
>CAZOAS010000129.1:0-5183 GCA_964577745.1 uncultured Fervidobacterium sp. | reverse complement strand
TACGCAAAAAAATCGAAGAAGAATTCCAAAATAAACCTTACAAAGTTACGATAAGCCTTGGCGTTACACAACTAAGAGGAGAAGATAGCATAGAAACATTTTTAAAAAGAGCCGATGATGCACTTTATATATCGAAATCGAATGGCAAAAACCAAACAAACGTACTGTAAGAACGTTCAAAAGCAAAAAAGATTAACCTATAAGATACCTTAGAGTTACTTGAAGAGAAAAAAGCAAAATAGTATAATATATAATAGAAAAGACTTGAAACATTGAAACATCATTGGGAGGTGAAGGATATGCCAATGTACAGATATGTTTGCTCTGAGTGTGGAAACGAAGAAGTTCACCTTCACGGAATCAACGACACGCCATCGATTAATTGTAGCAAATGCGGTAACTCAATGACCAGAGCAATAAGCAAAGTTGGCATAGTTTTCAAAGGTAGTGGATTTTACATAACAGACAGCAGAACATCCACGAAAACGGAATCAAAAAGTGAGTAAATAAAAAATTAAAGCCCCCTCCACGGGGGCTAATTTTTTTCTCCTCTAAAGCTTACTTTATAACTTTGACATTGGCTGCTTGAGGACCTTTTTGACCGTTTTGAACGTCAAATTCGACTTTGTCGCCTTCCTTCAACGTTTTGTAACCTTCCGCTTGAATAGCACTGTAATGAACAAAAATGTCTTCACCATCTTCTTTTGTGATGAAACCGTAACCTTTCTTTGCATCAAACCACTTAACTGTACCTTTCATGTAACAACGCCTCCTAAAAATCTCAATTTCTCACCGCTCTTTACAGCGGTTGATTCATTATACACCCTTGAGAGAAAAAAGTCAATAACAATTTTAGAAATTCCCTCGAATAGATTTGAACATGTTTATCAAACATAAAATGTTTCCCACTTCACTAAAACAGCTTATATGTTATAATAATTAGCGTCGTAATGGGGGAAACTGGGTGAAAAATGAAACTTTTAGAAAGGAGTGGTTACTATAACATTCAAAAAGTCAGATAATAAGAAGGAACAGAAAGAGTACAGATTTCTCAACAAGATTTATAAGCTTAGTCAAAAGGGTAAATTAACTTCTCAGCGTATAAAATGGGAAAAGTCTGAAAAAATAGCCCTTACGTTCTTTTTAACAGCACTCATAGTAAGTGCCTTTTTGTTTGCTTATATGTTTTTTGTATCGTGGGCTGAACGTGCATTTGCCAAAAAGAATTTTAATTTACAAAACAATCAGACATCCGTTGAGATAGTTGCTGAACCTACGCAAACTAACTCTGAGCCAACAGCTTCTTCGACAAGTGTTGTCCAGCCAGCAACGGAAACTTCTAACGTAAATGTTGAGACTAATACAAGTAACACGGGGAAGCTCGTTGAAGTTATACCCGCAAGTCCTATTGTTTACAATCCTCAAATTGGAGAAACCAGTACAATAACCCAAATGCCAGAAACTAATTCTCAGGTTAGTAAAGCGGAAAATGGTACCCAAGATAGTACGGGAGTAAGTTATGCGCAAGCCACGGATAAAGAAACAACTAATCCAGAATCAACGGATTCAAGTTCGCTAAGTCAAGGGCAGGTTGCTGAAGTTCCAAGAAACGAAGAACCGATAATCGCATCAATAAATGAACTTGCGTTTGTGAATAATGGTGGGATATCGTTGTTCGATTCTCCAGAGACGAAAAAAGAGATTGGAAGAGTTAGATACGGTACATATGTTAGAGTTATTAAACAAAAAGAGGTATCTGGAGTAAATTATTCATACGTTGTTTATTATGACAGAAAAGATCTTGATAATGTAAGAAAGGGGTGGCTTAGAACTTCCCATCTTACGTTTGTATCAAAGTATGTTTCTTCCAAATCATCAAATACTTTAATGGAGGAAACTAAGAAAATTACTGCCAGAGTTAAGAATGTAAGAGGAATCTATTTATCAAGGTCGACAGCATCTTCAAGAAAGAATTTGGATTGGTATCTTCAATTTGCAAAACGCAATAACTTGAACGCATTCGTTATAGATGTTAAAGATGACGATGGATTGATGTTATTCCAATCAGAGGTCAGCACAAAGTATTCACCGAATTCCAACAGATTTGCTGTTTATACAAAAGAAGAAATGAAGGAGATAACAAAGAAACTCAAATCTGAAGGTATATATTTAATTGCCAGAATAGTTTGTTTTAAAGATCCAACGTATGCAAAGGCTCATATGAATAAAGCGATTGTGTATAAAGATACAGGAGAACCCTACATGGGCGTGTACAAAGTACCTTGGGCTTCAGCTTACGATAGAGAATTATGGGAATACAATATAGAGGTTGCCAAAGAAACTGCAGAAGTTGGTTTTGATGAAATACAGTACGATTACGTTAGGTTTATAGAGCTTCCAAAAGCTATTAAAGACAGAGTTAACTTAAGGCAAGTTGGTAACGAGACTATGGCTGAAGCGATTCATCAATTCCTTGTTCGTTCAAAGAAAGAGTTAGAACCATACGGCGTTCCGTTGGCGGCTGATATATTCGGACTTGTTTCATCTGTTGTTGATGACCTTGGAATTGGACAAAATTGGGAAATGATATCTAGCGCAACTGATTACGTATGTCCAATGGTTTATCCAAGCCACTATGCTAATGGATCCTTCGGTTTATCTGTTCCGGATGCGTATCCATACGAAACGGCGTACAATTCTGTACTTGACGGAGTTATTAGAAACAAATATTTACCATCGCCTGCACGCATAAGACCTTGGATTCAGTCTTTTACAGCTACGTGGGTTAAAGGGCACATAAAATACGGAGAAGAAGAGATAAGAAAGCAGATAAAAGCCCTCAAAGACCTTGGAATAAACGAGTATATGTTGTGGAATGCTTCAAATAAATATATAGAAATGAGATATGAATAAGAAAATGTGGTATACTATTATTGAACACTTTGATAACTTTCCAAGGGGGTGAGGTTTTGAAGAAATCAACTTGGGTTATTCTGATAGTATTTATAGCTATTGTCGGAGTTATTTTTTGGATTATAGGCGCCTACAACAGAATGGTAGGATTGGAGCAGAAAGTCAAAGTATCTTACAGCCAGATCCAAAATCAGTTGCAACGTAGGGCAGATCTTATACCGAATCTTGTTGAAACGGTTAAAGGTTACGCAGCGCAGGAGAAAGAAATATTTGAAGCACTTGCAAATGCACGAGCTAAACTTGCTGGAGCGCAAACTCCACAGGAACAAGCAACAGCTGACGCTGAATTGTCCGGTGTACTATCGAGACTTCTTGTGATTGTTGAGAACTATCCGACACTCAAATCCGATGCTAATTTCAGACAACTCATGGATGAATTAGCTGGCACGGAAAACAGAATAGCAGTTGCAAGGAAAGATTACAACGAAGCAGTGATGGAATACAACACACTCATTAAAAGATTTCCGTATTTCTTGATAGCTGGTAATCGATTTACAGAAAAGCAATACTTCGAAGCAAAACCAGGAGCGGAAGAGGTACCAAATGTAAAGTTCTAAAAATTTAAAAATTAAAGAGGCAGTTTGGTTTCCCAAACTGCCTCTTTATTTTTTTAGCTATTTGATTTCTGATATAACCTTTTCATCGATTTTTGATATGAAATAAAAAGTCCCGCAATTTTACAGCTGGACGTGTGAAGTTTGAAAGTTATTTATCCTTTTACCGAACCAGCAAACAAACCTTTGATAAAGTATTTTCCTAATAAAAGATACACAATCATCGTTGGTAAAGCTGTGATAGCGGCACCAGCCACTTGAACGTTCCATTCAACGACCTGACTTCCAGAAAGATTTACAAGTGCAACTGTTATAGGTTGTTTTGTTGGATCGTTTGTGATTGTAACGGCAAATAAGAACTCATTCCATATGTTTGTAAATTGCCATATTACAACAACAAATGCTGGGATAGAGATAGGGAACAAGATTTTTGAATATGTTCTAAAAAAGCCTGCACCATCTATTTGCGCAGCTTCGATTAGTTCTGTTGGTACTTCTGTATAGTAATTTCGAAATATCAGAGTGGTTATTGGTATACCGTAAACGACGTGAACTAATATTAAACCTGCGATACTACCGTAAAGCCCTATCTTTTGCAAGAAGCTAATCAGCGGGAAGAGTATGCTTTGATAAGGTATGAACATGCCAAAAAGTATCAGTGCAAATAGTAAGTTGTCGTATTTAAATCGAACTTTGGCAAAGACGTAACCACCAATCGAACCCAAAAGAGCGGATATTATAGTTGCCGGGATAGTTAAGTAAAAGCTGTTTTTTAAGTTTCCTCATATTCTTGAAAATGCTTTTGAAAAACCGTATAGTGAGAACTTTCTTGGAAGGTCCCACATTTTATCTATACTCACTTCCGATAAGTCCTTGAAGCTTGTTACGAGAAAAACATATATTGGAAGTACTATGTATATAGATATCAAAATCAAGAAGATGTATGTGAGGATGTTTTTCATCTTTTTTCACCTCTTAGCGAAGACCACAAGTATGGTATTATAACTACTGCAACTAACACAAGCATTATTATAGAAATTGCCGAACCAAGAGCGTAACGGTTGCTTCTGAATGTTAATTCAAACATATATAACTGGGACATCGGTAACAAAGTTTGGACCACTACCACTGAGAGAAAACACAAGGTCAAATATCTTCAAAGATATATGGCCAAGAATAATTAGAGCACTTAGTGTTATAGGTTGCAAGAGAGGAAGCTTGATTTTCCAAAATATTTGTGCGTCAGTTGCTCCATCCACTTTTGCTGCTTCAATTATCTCCTCAGATATACCGCGTAACCCAGCTAAGTACATAGCCATTCCATAGCCTGAAAGTTGCCAAATGGCTGCGATAACAACGGGAATTAAGGCAAGGTTAAACTTTCCGATAGCTCTTGTTGATGTATACCATTCCCACAATAGGGAAGTTAAACCCATTTTTTTCAATAGTAAATTTATGCCTTGCGGGAATTGAGGCAAAATACCAGGTGCAAATATCCATCTCCATACCGTACCTGTTACAACGAAAGAGATAGCCATTGGAAGTAAGAACAAACTTTGGAAAAATAAAGAACCACGTAAACCTTTTTCCACAAGTAAAGCCATTATAGAAATTCTCGGCTCTAAAACCCCGCATTTTAATGCACGGATACAGAGC
>CAZOAS010000128.1:0-5193 GCA_964577745.1 uncultured Fervidobacterium sp. | reverse complement strand
TTTTGGATTTCCAAGTCTCTTTTCAATTTTTGTGAGTATAAATGAGCTATTCTGGTTGGTTCTGGAAGTTTGTGGGATTTTATAGTTTTCTTTACCAAGTTCAACGCACTTTTTGTATCACATAAATGCCCGGGAGAAATAAAGATGGGCTTTACTTTTGGCTTTGGTAAGTAACAATATCCAACAATCATTCCGTCTTCATCTACAAGTTCGGTGACTTCACCTGGTTCTTTTGGAGGAATAAAGGTGCCGTAAAGCTTACTTTTTGCAACTCCGATTGTTGGAATATCAAGTAATACTCCAGCATGACTTGCTATGCCCAGTTTCCTTGGATGAGCGATACCTTGCCCATCGAATATAACAACATCAGGTACAATCTCTTCCTTTTTTAGCTGTTCGAAACACTTTAGTACAACCGGAATTTCACGGAATGCAAGGAAACCCGGAATGTAAGGAAATGTAGTTTCTTCGAGTGCGTAAACAACTTTTATCGTTTCCAAAGATGAGTTTAAAATTACCACAACACCAAGAGATTGACCATTAAAATAACTTACATCGACCCCCGCTATGATGTTTATTTTTGACTCATCGAGTGGTGTTAAAACGACCCTTTTGGATAGTTCAATTTGAAGATTTTTTAATTCTTCTATGTATTCGTTTGAGAGAGAATCGGACTTCTTTATATTCATATCACCCAATATCTCACAACACCTTTAAAAGGACTAACGCATAGAAATTAGATACTATCAAGCTAAGAACTGTAACTAAGAAACCTAACCTCATGAATTGAGTAAAAGATATGTTTTTATCTTTGTACTTCTTCAGCAGAGATAATCCAACAACATTTGCCGAAGCCCCTACAGGTGTCAAGTTTCCACCGAGACAAGCACCCAGTGCAAGTGAATACCAGAAAGGCGTTACGTTCGAAAAAGCTGTAGGATTGATTGTTGGTAATCCTTTTATAACCGGTATCATAGTTGCAGTAAATGGTATATTATCGATAAATCCAGATAGTATACCAGATACCCAGACTATGACCGATGTTAATACGACACTTGAACTGCGAGAAATATCAACTAAGAAATTTGCGATATCTTTCATAACACCTACATGTTCCATCGCTCCAGTGATAACAAACAATCCCAAGAAGAAGAAGATAACTTCCCATTCAACTTTTTCTAAGAAGGGAGTTATTTCCTGTGGTTCGAAGAGCAACAAACCAAAAAATCCAGCTATGAGACCAATTATTGAACTTTCAAGTTTAAGTTGTTTTTGTAAAAGGAACAGAGAGATTATAAATAGCATGAAAAATCCGGAAAGTATGAACTTCCTTTTGTTTGGTATGACTTTTCTTTCGTCAAAACCAGATAAAAATTCTCTCGAAAAAGACTTTTTGAAGTTGTCCTTTGCTATTGCTATCAAAGTTACATCAACTAATAGAAGTATCAATAAGTTAACCGGTACCATGTACTTTGCAAATTCGGCGAAAGAGATTCGCGCAGCTGATGTAATGAGTATATTCGGAGGGTCACCAATTGGTGTCATAGTACCACCTATGTTCGAGGTGAATATTTCACCAATTACAAATGGAACTGGGTCAGTTTCGAGGATGTCTGTAATTGCGAACGTAACAGGGACAAATATGAGGATTGTGGTAACATTATCGATGAACGAGGAAATTACAGCAACTATGAACGTCATAGCAAAGAATAATTTTGTTAAGCTTGTACCGGCAATCTTTACTGTTTTTATCGCTATGTACTGAAATATCCCAGAAGTTTCCATAACCCTAACAAAAATCATCATTCCAATAAGGAAAAGGATAGTGTTTATATCAATAGACTTTTGCAAACCTTCGTAGGGATCGGGAAACACCCTTATTGCAAGTAGTGTCAATGCACCCACCATTGCTGCTATTGTTTTGTTAAGTTTCCCCGTTATAACAAAATAAAGTACAAGCCCAAATGTCAAAACAACGAGTAATTTCATGGGTTTTCACCTCATCAACGGCCAAAATCACAAAAGGCTATATATACCATCTCAGAACAATGAATACTGTTGAAATTATACCACCGTAGAAAACTGGCTTCAACATAATCCGTGTAAAGTTTGAAAAACTTAGATGCTCGTTTTTTAATTTTCTGAGTAAATTGTTACCAACTATATTGCACATAGAAGCAACTGGGGTAAGGTTTCCACCAATTCCAACCCCGAGTGCTAAAGCCCAGTATAATAGCGAATGAGGTGTATGAAAAGATAATTTTCTGACTATATTAATAAAGATAAGCGTTACTGGTAGTGCGCCCAAAAAACCGCTAAGGAATATCGAACCCCAAAGTATAACAATGGGTAATATAACAGTACCTTGAAAGTTTCTGAGAAATGTCGTTGTTTTGTCGAAAACTTTTAGCTGTTCAAGCGACCAGTTCAACATGTACAGTCCAACAATTAGGAATATTGTGTCCCAGTCAACTTCATGTATTTTCGAATGAAAATCTGAGTCTTCGATGAAAAGTAAAGTCAATCCGTAAAGTAACGTCACAGTTCCAAGCTCCATATTTAGTTTATCGTGAAAAGCCATTGTTATAACAGTTAATATAAAGAAAAGCATATGTTTAAGCCACGATGATTTCTCAATTGTGTAACTTTTATCTTGAGTAACTTCTGTAATGGAATGGAAATTCAAACTCTTTTTCAAAAATGCCAGCTGAATTATAAGCATAATTATTCCTACAGGCATAAGATTAACGAAGAAAGACACAAACGAAAGTTTTGATACAGAGTATATAATTATATTAGGTGGGTCACCTATTGCTGTTGTCATTCCACCAAGGTTTGAAAATAGGATAGCACTTGTGGATAATATCTTTGGATCTAAATTGAGTGTATCGGAAATATAAAAAAGTATAGGAATAAAAATTAATATAGTTGTTACGTTATCCAGGAACGCTGATAGGAAGAATATCGCAATATTTATAAGAACCAGCATTTTGAAGAAATTACCTTTACTTGCTTTAATAATATATTCTGATATGCCGGTAAACACTCCTTTTTCTTTTAATACAGAAACAATGATCATCATTCCAAAGAGTATTGACAATGTATTAAAATCAACGGTAGTTCCTATTTTGGTAAAATCGAATTGATTTATAACAAACAATGAAGTTATCCCAAATAGTAATGTCGAAACGGCAGATGTTTTCGGTTTGAAGAGTATCATAGTATAGGCTGATATATAAAGTAGAATAACAAGGCTTATCAACTATTTTCACCTCTATAAACAGCTAATAGTTTTTTCACTAATAATTTTGAATCTTCATCTGTTATTTTCTCTAAATCATCAAAGTACGCAAAATCTTGCTGAATTTTTTCGAGTTCTTCGATCCCAAGTTCTCTTTCAGCTGGTAAGTTTGACGAATAGTCTCTTAGTTTACTAATAAATTTAGACTCTATCTCGGATAATTCAACATGAAGAGATGGGTGAGATTCTTCGGGTTGTTCGATTTCAAGGTTCTCGATAAGTTCTTTACTTTCTTGCAATATATCCTCTATTAGGGTTGTTCTTTCATCCGTTACTTCCTCTTGCTTTTCCTGGGTTTCTTGAGTTTCTTGTACTTCGCCTTGTGAACTTTCTCCTCGCATCAAAACCTCTTCCATATTAACCGTTCCTTCAAGTAAATCTTTGAATATATCTATTTCACTGTTTATAAGTTCTTCAAAGTCCACTATTTTTGCATTTTCTGGAATTAAACTGATTATCTCATCTTCAACTTTTACTTCTTTCTTAGTTCCTGCTACGATCTTCATTTCTTGTTCTACTTTTTCTAATGTTCTGTCTCGTTCATGGTTCAAAGGAAGCTCCACCACTTGTTTCTTTATCTTTAAAATTCTTATCTCGGCAAACATTAAAGATGCAAATATTATCAAGAAAATTGCTATTGGCATAATAACATTTACGATTTTTTTGTTTGGTATACTCGATGTAGTTTTAGTTGAGACTTCTGATATAATCGGTTTGTTTTTCAGTATCCATCGTTTCCATTCATCTTGTGCCTGTCGTTTGTCGATCGATGAAAGAAGTTCCCTGACAAAACTGGTATTGTATCCGCTAAGATAGCTTCTTGCTTTATCGTAATTACCAACCATGTAAGCCGAGATTCCCATTTTGAACTTGATGTACGAATCGTATCCTTCGATAGTTGGATCTGTTGCTAAAGCTAATTCATAATTTCTCAAAGCCATGGCATAATCACCCGATTTGTAAGATAGCTCGGCTGCTGAGTAATATTCAATTGCCTTTTGCGATATCGAAAATATACTCACACAAGCTAATAGAACTATGATTAAAGTTACATATCGCACTTTTTAACCCCTCTCATCGATAATGCTCTTAGAGTTTGAGGTCTTTTAATTTCACCTGCGCTTTTACAATAGAAGAAATTACCCTTGAAAGTGTCTCAAATTTATTTGTTGCTTCTTCCATAACGTTCACCGCTTTTGAGAAGTTCTCGTTTTCGTTTAACAAATTTTCTTCTGTACTTTCCAATAATTGAGCGACGTGTGATAGTAACGTGGCGTTTTGTTGCATATACCCAAGTAATTCTTGGAAAGAGCTTTGGACAGTTATAAAGATCTCACCAACTAACTTAATACTTTCAAGTGCGTCTGAAACTGACTTGGATAGCTCTTTTACCTGATTGGTAATTTCCTTAGCTACACGATTTGATTCACCAGCAAGTTTCTGAACTTCAGATGCAACAACTGCAAAACCTCTACCAAATTCACCAGCTCTTGCGGCTTCAATGGAAGCGTTTAAAGCAAGTAAATTTGTTTGCTTTGCTATCTTTGTTATTTCTATGACCATGTTTTCAATACTGTTGAACATCTCAAGTGTCTTTGTTGTTTCATTAACTGAGTTGATTACAATGTCGTTTATCCTATTTATATCAGCTCCTGATTTTCTTAGTTCGTTTACTATATTTTCGTTCACTTTCTGAGATTGGCTTATGCTTTCAGTTAATTCTTTTGCCTCTTTATCAAACTGCAAAGCCATATTTTGTATTCTGTTCTGCATCTCAGAAAAGACGCGTTCCAATTCTTGTATACTTGCTTGAACATTTCTAACTCGCGATATCAATGCTTCGTCAAGTTGTGTCATGAATGACGTCATTAGATTTTCAGCAAAAAAGGCTG
>CAZOAS010000127.1:0-5219 GCA_964577745.1 uncultured Fervidobacterium sp. | reverse complement strand
TATTACGACACCACTGAAATGTATTTTGTCCCATCGTCTGGAAGGATTGTAACAACGCGGGTTAAGTTGTATTTTTCTTTAACTATTAACGAACCTAATATGTTAGCTGAGGAGGAAATTCCAACGAATATGCCTTCTTTCCAAAGTCTTTGTGTGAATTTGAGGGCTTCTTCGTCGTCGATTTGTACTATTTCATCGATTATAGATAAGTCAAGAATTTTTGGCACAAATCCTGGAGCTATTCCTTGTATTTTATGCTTGCCTTTTTGACCGTTGCTCAGTGTTGGAGATTGTTTTGGTTCTATTGCCACAATTTTTATGTTTTTCCCAAGTGCTTTTTTCAGCACTCTTCCAACGCCCGTTACCGTTCCACCTGTTCCAACTCCAGCAACAAATGCGTCAATATTGTAATTCATATCATGGAGTATCTCTGGACCAGTGGTTAATTCATGAGCCAATGGATTTGCTGGGTTTTCGAATTGGTTGAGTGTATAAGCGTTTGAGCTTTCTATTATTTCTTTTGTCTTTAATATAGCCGTGTCCATACTGTCGACTAATAGCACGTCTGCACCAAGTGATTTTAGTATCTGTCTTCGCTCAACCGATACTGTTTCTGGCATTATTATAATGATTCTCAAACCAAGCATTGCACCGAAATAAGCAAGTGCAATTCCTGTGTTCCCGCTTGTTGGTTCAACAATAGTCGTATTTTCGTCGATTTTACCGTTCATTATAGCATCTCTTAACATGAAATAGACTGGTCTGTCTTTTACACTTCCCATAGGATTGTTTCGTTCAAATTTTGCATAGATACCATATTTTTCAAGAAATATTAAAGGTGTTTTTCCTATATAGGTATCAGACAATTTTTGGAGTAGGTTTTTCATATTAATATTCCACCCCAATGAGTGTTAGTTCTGGCTTGATTTTACAAAGTGAATCACTCTCTTCTAACGAACTGTTGTTAATTTTAACTATCTTTGCTGGAATGCCTGCCACAGTTACATTTTTAGGCACGCTTTCAATGACAACGGCGTTTGCACCTATCTTTGCATAATCACCAATTTCAATAGGTCCTAAAATCTTAGCACCTGCACCGATTATTACATTCCTTCCAACAGTTGGATGTCTTTTACCAGTTGTTATGTATTTTGCACCGAGCGTAACTCCATGGTATATCACTGTACCAGTTCCAACAACAGCCGTTGAACCAATAACAACACCTATTCCGTGGTCTATAACAACACCTGGTTCTATATCGGCTGCTGGATGAATATCAACTGAATAGAGTATGCGATTTGTATGGTAAATTAAATAGGCGAGAAATTTGAAACCGGAAAGGTAAAATGCCCGTGATAGTCGATAGAGCCTTAAAGCTCTGTATCCAGCATGAAATAGAAATTGATACCAAGTTTCAAAAGAGGGATCCAGTCTCTTCAATGCTTCTTTGTCTGTTTTAAGCACATTTCTCAATCTTGAAATTTCTTTGAAGAGTTTTATAATATTCATGCTGTTCGAATTTGCACTTTGTGATTTTAGCGGAAACAATCGCACCCCATATGTATCACCTCGTTTTTTAGAATTAGTTTCACCTAATTATATCATAAATTCCTGTTGTGTCAAGAAAAATAATGTTTTTGCTTGCACATTTTCCAAAAGTTGTGGTATAATAAATTTAGATAAAGTCGAATGATGGGATTCTGTAAAAGGGAGGATTCGATGTGAAGGTAAAAGAACTGTTGAAAGAAAAAGGTATTAAGCCAACTGTGCACAGAGTTGAGATTCTGGAGTATTTACTTGAGAGTTACGACCATCCAACGGCGGATGAGATATATGAACATTTTAAGAAAGAAGAAAAACTTGCTGTATTATCAAGAGCAACCGTATACAATACTTTGAAGGCACTTGCGGATGCCGGGATAATCTCTGTGATTATTACACCTGATGCGGTAAGGTACGATTTCATGAGAAAAAACCACCATCACTTTTATTGTACGAATTGTAAAACTGTTTACGATATTGAGCTCGATGTTACGTTGCCAGAGATTAAGTCCGTTGATGGTCACGAAGTGCATCACGTTCAGTTAACTCTTGTTGGTGTGTGTTCAAAGTGTATGGGTAAAGAAAAGTAATACATAATATTATTTGTATTTTCGATATTTTTACCATTCCAAAGGGGAGGTGTCATGGGGTATGCGTGAGATGACCAAAAAGTTTTTGGAAGATGCTTTTGCGGGCGAATCGATGGCTCATATGAAGTACCTTATATTTGCCGAAGAGGCAGAAAAGAAAGGCTTAAAGAATCTTGCCAATGCATTCAAAGCGATCGCGTATGCAGAGTTTGTTCACGCAAAGAATCATTTCAAGGTGTTGAAAAAACTTGGTGATACACCAGATAATATTCAGTCGTGTATTGCTGGAGAAACTTTCGAAATCAATGAGATGTATCCAGTGTACAATGAGACTGCCAAGCTTCAAGGAGAAAAAGAAGCACAAATAAGCACACATTACGCACTTGAGGCAGAGAAGATTCACGCTGAGATGTACAAAAAGGCTCTTAATTTAGTAAACGAGGGTAAAGATTACGATGCAGAAAAAATTTACATATGCCCAGTTTGTGGTTATACCGCTGAAAATGTTGCTCCAGATAAGTGCCCAGTTTGCGGAGCACCGAAGTCTGCATTTGTTGAGTTTTAAGGGGGTATAGGTATGCTTGGTGAATACATCAAGAGTGGAGATTTTAAAGGTGAAAAACACGTACCAGTAATCGAAGCACCAGAGGTTGTTAAGAAAGGCGAATGGTTTGAGGTTGAAGTTAGTGTTGGTAAAGTGATTCCACATCCAAATCTTGTTGAACACCACATCGCATGGATTGAACTTTACGCCATGCCAGAAGGTGCACCATATATTCTTAGGATTGGAAGGTACGAATTCTCTCCAACACTTGAAGAACCGTTTATAAAAGCAAAGATAAAGCTTGAGAAGAATTCCAAGTTGATAGCACTTTCGTACTGTAACATCCACGGTCTTTGGGAAGGTTCAAAAGAAGTAAAAGTTGAAGAGTAATGTTTGAAAAATAAAAGAATCGTCTCCTTAAACGGAGACGATTCTTTATTTGAATAGGTTTATGATTGCAACGATTACTGGCTCAACAATAAGAGCAGGCAAAAAGTTACCAACTCGTGTGTCTTTTATTTCAAGTATTCTCAAACCAATCCCCACAACCATCAATCCACCAACAGCTACAAGGTCGTTGAGATAAACAGGCTGTGTTAGGAATGTCAACATACTTGCAAAGAGTGTGATACCACCTTGAACAAGAAGAACACTTACAGCCGAGACAAGCACGCCAAACCCGTAAGTTGATGCGAGTACTATCGATGAGATAAAGTCCAAGAGCGATTTCATGTATATTACCGAACCATCGCCCTTTAAACCCGCCGTTATTGAACCAACAATGGTCATGGGACCTACTAAGAACAATAGTGAAGCGGTAACAAATCCTGTTGAAAAGTCTCCTTCTTGCATTTTATCGCCTATAACTTTTAGTTTACCTTCTATGTTTAGCAACTCACCTAAAAGTCCACCAAAAGCCATGGAAAACAATACAATGAGAAAGTTATTCACGTTGAGTATCATCTTAATTCCTATTCCAATCGTTGAAAGTCCAACGGCGAAGAACAAAATTTGTCTGTATTTTTCTGATATGCCTTTACGAAAGAACACCCCTATCAAACTTCCGATAATTACCGCAACTGAGTTAACAACAGCTGGAATCAATCCCCTCACTTATCGTTACCCCCCGTGTGTAAGCCGAATTAATTAAAATCTTAAAAGTAACCCAAGATTTACAAACGCTTCCGGTTTTTGCGGTATTTTTGTTGCTCCACCTTCAATAAAAAATACAAAATTATTCAAATTCTGTATAACGGTTGACCAACCAACAAACAAACCAAAGAACGTACCACCTTTGTAATCCACAAAAGCGACGGGACTAATGTAAAGCCCGCTCATGTTTTTCGAAGAAAATCGCACACCACCTTTGAGATAATTGACTCCGATATTTCCAAATAGATGGTTATACACGTCAAGATAGGAACGAAATTCTATTCCTACAAAGTTATCAACTGAAAACGTCACGTACAAATAACTTGTCGCCGCACTAAAGGCTCCTCCTAAAAATACAACCGTGAGTAAAGCAAGCGTCAATACCTTTACCTTCGTTAAATCCATCTAATCCACCTCCTCGTAATACTTTACTTGTTTCTCAAATATTCCTTTAAACCGTAATACAACTCATCGTGTACACGTCTATCTGTTGCTTTAGGGAGTATACATTCTCTTGTTGGTTTGATCGTTTGCGATATGATTTCTGCGGCTTTAACAAGTAAAGGTGTTGTGATTTTTCTTTGCTCTTCAACAACGGCTTTCATTATACCGGGAAATGCCAACAAATTGTTAACTTGGTTTGGAAAGTCCGACCGACCAGTTGCCACTATAAACGCACCGTTTTCGTAAGCCTCGTCTGGCATTATCTCTGGTGTTGGATTTGCAAGTGCGAAGATAATTGACTTTTTGTTCATTCTTGCTATATCTTCTCCACTTAAGATGTTTCCCTTCGAAACTCCTATGAATACATCGGCATCCTTAAGTGCATCTTTCAAACTTCCATTGGTATTTTCGTTTCCTGTAAGAGTCGATATTTCTTTATGGTATTCATGGAGCGCATTATTCTGATTTATTATACCATTTATATCGCAAGGTACAATATGTTTCGCTCCGAACTCTATAAGTAACTTTACTATATTATATCCCGCCGCTCCAATACCATTTACCACTATTTTGATTTCATCTATTTTCTTTCCAACTAATCTTAAAGCATTCATCAGTCCTGCGATAACTACTACCGCTGTACCTTGCTGGTCATCGTGGAAGACTGGTATTGACATTTCTTTATCCAAACGTTGAAGTATCTCAAAACATCTTGGTGCAGATATATCTTCAAGATTAATACCACCAAACGACGGCTCAAGCGCTTTGACTATTTTTATTATCTCTTCAGTTTCCTGTGTCGATATACAAATTGGAAATGCTTCCAAATCACCAAATTGCTTGAATAATATAGCTTTTCCTTCCATTACAGGCAATGCACCATAAGGACCGATATTTCCCAGACCAAGTACCGCACTACCATCACTGACAACTGCAATAGCTTTTTT
>CAZOAS010000126.1:0-5244 GCA_964577745.1 uncultured Fervidobacterium sp. | reverse complement strand
AAAAGCATCTTTGAAATTCTTACTGCCAACGAAGAATGTTCTAACTCCTTCAGCTGTAACCTTTACTTCGTTTAGACTGAACGTGAATGTTCTGATCAAAGGTGTCAGTGTGAATACGAGAAAACCTATGATCCATGGTGAAATGAAGATGAGACCGTTAATTGTTTCCCTTGTACGTAATTTTATTTTCATTGTAGGTCACCTCTTGAGAACTTTGTAGGAAACTTCCTGTACCGTTTGATTTTCATACGTTATGGGATAGTGGTTGTAATTGAATATAACCGATAGACCATTTTCGTAATCAACAATGTACACGTTGTCGTATATTTTCTGTCTGTTTATTGGTCTTGTCTCGCCTATGATTTTGTAGAATTCTTTGAAAGTACGATAAGATTCTTCGATTTGGTTGTTCCAGTCTTTGAAACGTGTGGAAATGAGATCTTGAGAGTTTGTATCAACAAGCTCTTTCGAACTTTCCCAAGTTAAATAAAAACTTGGCATAACTGCGTATTCTAAGCATTTGAGTAGTTGTAATTTGTAATCTGCTGAGAGGTTAATCGGTTTTGAAAATACAGTTCTGAAGTGTGTCAAAATGAATGGTAAGAGTGGAAATACATCGTCTTCTATTTCATAAGCTGAGTTTTCAAGTGGTACGTCTGCAATCATACCTGCACTTTTGATGAGATACCAATTCACACCGTAGATAAGTGGTGTTTTGAATTCTCTTACCGTTGTTTCGAATATTTTTTTACTTTCCGACCTTTCGAGAGTCTTTGTCGAATACAGTATATTCCCGATATCCCCTATCGCTATGTTATCTATCTTTAATTCGCTAAATTTGTGTTTTTCATCATTTGCAATGTTTGATAATATCGTAGGATTGGTCAAAAAATTACCTTCTTTTTCCATGAATTGTTCCAGTTTGTTTTGTGCGATAATCAGTTTCTTTGCATGTTTTGATTCTTTTGGGAATTCCACGTAATCGACGTATACATAGTCATTTCTTAACTTTTCAAAGTCGCTTATCACTTTTCGTTCGAAAGGTAAGTGGTAAGGTGAATTTCTTGAATAACCACCTTTACTGTAACCTCTGAGCACGTAAAGAACATTATCTATGGACTTTGAAAGTTCTTGTTTAATCAAGCCAAGTTGTTCTTGCGTTGTCATTTTGATTGTAGTGTATCCAAACGCTGTTTTCTTTGCTTCTGACATTAAAACATCAATTTTGAAAATAGGCGTTGATTGTTTTTTCTGAGATATCTGTGATTTGTATTCGTCAATGAATTTATTAGCGAGAGTAAATTCATTTGCATTTTGTAAGAAATAATATTTAAGATGTGGTTTAACACTGTTCATTTTTTCTTGTGGGATGGTTATACCCTGACCTTGTTTGTTGAGTAGTTTTTTGTATGTATCACGAAAGACAAATCGTCCTGCTAACCAATTGTACGGTGTTACAATGCCACTGCGGTATGCGTTTATCTCAACGTATTCTTCGGTATCTTTTATTATTGTAAGAAGTCCGTTGTTTTCGTAAATTATTCCGTACATTGGCAATGTATACGATTCCGGTTCTTTTATATTCCTAAAATATGTGAACGACAAGACTTCTTTAAAACCAAGATCCTCTCCGTACATTCTCATTTTAAACGGCGCCGTTGCTGTACTCGTTTTTGAAAGGTCGATTACCGCTCCCACACCATCTGCAAGGATAAACCGTCCGTTGGTGATACCTTTTGAAGCACCTAAGTATGGATAGACAAAAAGTCCCATGAGTTTGTACGTACTTTCCTTTATATTAGTTATCATTACATCCACAGAATCATCGAAAATCGAGAATACCAATTCGAACGAAATACCTGCGCTAAGAAACTTAACGTTGAAAATCAATTGATTTTGTGATTGCTTAGTCAATTTAATCTCCGCATCCCTTGAAGAATAAAGTCGTCTTATCCCACCAACTTCATCGTAAAATTCGACTGTTACGGCTGAATTGAAGAACATCCTCCATGTGTTGTTTATGTCTTCATCTTCCTCTCCAAGCGCCGATTTCCATGCGAACTCTCCATTTTTGTTTACAACGGCGAAATTCATGGTCTGTGTGTCGATATTTACCCTTAGTTTTTTCGTTTCGATTGTCTTATCGTAAGTTGGTATCTTAAAATTGTACGGTGGTTCACTAAACGCTTTTGATATGGTTGACTGAACTTGTTCTGGAGTGGTTTTAATCCAGATAGATAGTGCAAATACTATGATTATGACTATCACCAACTTGGTTACAAGTGAGATTATTTTCGATATTTTTTTATCTTGCTTTCGCACGGAATATCAACTCCTCAAATAGTGAAGTGAAGAATGAGACTTCTTCTCTTACGAGAATGAAGATTATGATGATAAGTATAGTAATAAGGAGCATTGTAAAGAGTGTTAGAACAAGGTTTTTGAATGTTTCAGAAAACGAGAAATTGTGTACTTGTGCAATGATTATGACAAGCCAAACTATCGACCAAGCCCAGATAATCTGCATTCCAAATGTGTAAATAAACGATTCGTTCAGTGTTAAAAAGTTTGTTAATAGTGCCAGTGGTACTGAAAATAATAGATACGGTAGGAACGCTTCTATCGTACCGATGAATATATCCTTAAAGCGTCCTTCTCCTTCGGAGATTTCACTGACAAGGTAATTCGAAAGAATGAAAAGGAAAAATAACTTGTATGTGTCGAAGAATAAGCCCAAGAAATTTATCTTCTTTGCGTCGAAGCCAACGAATATGGGTGATTCAACGAGTTTGATGATAATGTTTTCGATGTAAAGTAACGCATATAAAATCACTGCTGTTAGGATCGATATCCTATTTTTCCGTTTTATTTCGTAAACTGCATCGAATGGATTTTTCAAAAATAAAAGGGAGTATTTCAATTGTGTTTTCCAGAAAGTTGGTCTGGTCTCTTTTGTTCGAACCTTTTTCGAAATGATACCTTGTCTTTCGAGGACTGTTTTGATTAAATCGAATATCGCAAATAAGACTATAACGAGAAAGACTAATCCAACTGATTTTTGGAGCCATTCGTTTCTTACATACCAAAACGCCTCAGAGTAGCCTTTCGTATCTTGTGCGATTTTGAAATAATTAAACGCTTGAGAGTAATTCCCTTTCTTGAATTCTATATTTCCAAGTACTTTGTAAGTCAATATAAATGCGGAATTTAATTTAAGTATCTCATTCCATATCTTCTCTCCGTCGAGATACAAGCCTTGATTGTAAAGTTGTACGCCTTGCAAAACAAGGTTACCAAAATTCGTCTTTCTAAGTATGGTTATAGAAGAATCTTCTTTATCAAGTACAAATATTTCGCCCTTCTCAGATATAGCAATTGAGAGTGGTGTTCTAAACAAGCCGAGTCTGTTTTCGTAGAAACTCTGGCCACCGAAGATAAAAATCAAATTCCCAAGGCTATCGTATACGTAAATCAGACCATTGGAGGTAAGAGCAAAGACATTACCAAAATTGTCGACGTCCAAATCAACGAAGTTATCTGTTGAGAACTCAAGTGTAGGATATATATTTACTCCCGCCACGTTGAATCGCTTTATGGCATCTTCTTTTAATCCTTGTGTAACAGTCCATACGGAACCAGAGTTATCTATCGCCAAACTTGTTGGAGACGGTGGACGGATTTTAAGTAATTGTGCTTTCTGACTTTCTGTAAAAAGGAGTCTTTGAAGAATCATACGTAATGTCACTTTCGGTTCATTCGCACCGTAAAAGCTTAGGAATTGACCGTACCTGTTGAAGACTGCAAGTCCGTTGGTTAGTCCCTGACAAACGACGTAGATGTTCCCTCTTCTATCTGCACAAACTTTTAGTGGTATAAAATCGTTTGATTGACCGTATATAGGCGAATCAGGTTTGGATATGCTCAGCAAAAGTTCACCATCTTTTGAGAACTTGAAGACTTGTTGCGACCAAGAGTCTGCCACATAAATATTATCTTCCCAGTCAACGAATATACCAGATATACCGAGTAATTCTCCTTCGCCTATCGTCTTAGTAATTTCATATTGTAACGTCGAAGTGCTCTCTTGGACTATATAAATTACAGAATTATCACCATCAGCAAGATACAATTTTCCATCTTTCCAGAATATATCCACCAACGTACCAATATCTGCAAAATGAAGTTTCTTAACAGGTTCATAGCCATCCTGTATCCTTACAAGGTGTTTACCAACACCTACTGTGTATGTGTAATACGGAGAATAAGAGAGCGATAAAACGGCAAATGTAACAATCAGAATTATCAGGTATCGTTTAGCCATAAAAACTCTCCTCACAGATTATTTATCTTTTTCGATTGATTATTTGATACCAGAATGAGCCATTGTGTTCATCACTTTGCTCTGAGTGAAGATGAATATGATCAAGTTAGGTAAGAACATAATTGCGGCTGCTGCAGCGGCGATTCCAGCACCCGCTATCGTTCCCGATGCACCACTTAGTGTGGACATGTAGTAGGCAAAGTTTTTCAAACTCTCATCGTTGATGTATATCATAGATGCTTCTGTACTATTCCAAGCTGTTTGAAATGCGAGAATAGCAACTGTAGCCACAGCAGGTCTTGTCAGTGGAAGTATTATTTTCCAGTAGATGAACCAATCGCTTGCACCATCTATCTTTGCCGCTTCTATTAACGAATCTGGTATTTGGTCGATGAATTGCTTTACCAAAAACAACCCCACTGGCATTGCAAGAGTTGGTAATATGTGAGCTAAGAAATTATCAACAAGTCCAAGCTTAGCGATTATTATGTACCTTGGTATCGATACGGCTATAGGTACAAACATGAGTGCCAATGTGTTTATCTCAAATATGATTTTTTTCAATTTAAAATTCTTCTTTGAAAGCACGTAACCAGCTGCCGTACTCACAAATATTGAAAGTAATACGACGGCAATTGAAATCACAAAACTGTTAAATAAGTATCGGCTAACCGGAATACCGGAAAGTGTCATGGCGTTAAAAAGCATCTTAAAGTTCTGAAGTGTCGGATTTCTAACGAATATCCTTGGCGGAAATGCGAATAATTCGTTGTAAGGTTTGAAAGCATTCGAGAAAATGAATATCAATGGTAGTGCCATAAATATCGCCAGTGGAATAAGAAAGAAATAAAATTTCAATTGACTTTTGTGAAATCGTTGAGGGTTAATCTTCGTACCTTGAAAAGCCATCGTTTCACCCCACC
>CAZOAS010000125.1:0-5269 GCA_964577745.1 uncultured Fervidobacterium sp. | reverse complement strand
GGATAACTTTCCCAATTCCATTTGTCGTATATCCATGTACCTTCGAATAATTCTTTTTCTCCCTTGAATAAATACTCAAGTACACTCACCATTAAACTCTTACCAAATCTTCTCGGTCTGGATAGAAAATAATACCCTTTTGGTCTTTTTACTATTTCGTATATGTACATTGTCTTATCAACGTATATGAAATTACCTTTTATTAAATCTCTAAAATCTATCACACCTATTGGTAATTCTTTCATTTTTTTCACCTCAATTTTGGAGTGCTCCACTCTTTTTTATTATACCATAGTCTGAGATATATCCAAAAAAATGGTATTTTTCGAAAGTCGAAGTTAAAGATTTTTTGTCAATTTTGGACTCTTAGGATATTTTTTATGAATTATTGAATTATTATTTGATGTTATAGCAAAAGATTAGTACATGGGGGTGTCGGAATGGACAAAAACAAACCGTTTTTATCTGTTGCTATGATTGTCAAAGATGAGGAAAATAATCTTCCAAGGTGCTTGGAAAGTCTTAAGGACTTCGTTGATGAATTTGTTATCGTTGATACAGGTTCGAGCGATAGGACGGTGGAAATTGCAAAGAAATACACTGATAAGATATATTTTTACCAATGGAATAATGATTTTTCTGCTGCACGAAATTATTCTTTGCAATTTCCAACAGGTGAGTGGGTTTTTATCGTCGATGCCGATGAGGAAGCCACTGAAGAGATGAAAAAAGGGCTGAGAGATTATTTAAAAAAACTTCCAAAAGATGTTAATACTGTTTATTTACCAACAATTAGTTATCTTGATTGGAGTTTTGAAATGCAGGAAGTTGCCTCGTCAGCCCGTATTTTTAGAAATGGTACAGTTAGATTTGAGAACATTGTTCATAACCAAGCAATTTACCAACCTAAGGTTGATTATGCACCGTTTTCTTTATTGCATTACGGATATATCTGGACAAGGAAGTTGAAACAAAAGAAACACGCAAGGACCGCTAATCTTATTAGGGAGCATTTAAAACAGGCAAAAGATATTAACGAGAAAGTTTATTACCTTGTTCAGCTATACAAAACAGAAACAGTGAGTCCACATTATTGGTCTCACGTACGTGTTGGATGGGAAATTGCTAATTTAATTACGAAAGTTCAGACTGTTCCAACAATTGCTCTTGAGTTTATGTATATTTTCGGTATGGAACTTATATCTAACCAAATTAAAGAAGGAGAAAAGTTACTCAATGCTTGTTTAAGATTAGCACCGGAATATCCGGATCCGTACTGTGGATTTGCAATTAAATATTTTAATGAGAGAGAATATCAGAAAGCCTACGAATTTGCAAAGGAATATTTTAGAGTACTTGATGCCGTGATGGCAGAAAAGGAAAAGTTTACTTGGACTATTAATTCATTAAAAGAAAGAGATAAGATAGCAGGTATAATGGTAACTACTGCTTTGGAAATGGATGATAAAGAATACGTTGATAAGTATCTTGATGAAGTAATTGAAATGAAAGATTTGAATTTGAAAGCAACGTTTATTGGCGCTATAATGCTTGTCTTTTCAAAGAAATCAGCAGAGTTTTTTGAGAAGTATGGCTACGTATTTGAGAAGATTTTGGAGATTGCATTCACTAACAGAATAGGATTCCCAATGAAAGATTTGCTTATAAACATGGTTAAAAATAGAGTTGTGATTTCAGAAAGAGCTATTTCTTTACTTAAGAATTTTCCAGTATCTAATAAATTAGAGTTTTGGTTGAGAGAAAAAGCGATAAAACCAGATTACGATTTTGTTTATTCGTATTTCTTAAGTGATACACCAGAGGATAATTTTTTGGACATTTATGGTATCCCCGGTCTTGTTTTTCTGTATTATCTTAAAAAAGATTATTACGAACCAGAGAATATTATAAAATGGTTGCATAGTTTATCAAAGAAAACTGAGAATGCTTTATTTAAGGGATTAATTGAGGCGCTCATCGGGGACACTTATTTGAGGCTAAAGAATGTACGAAACGCTTTGAATTATTACAAAAAAGCTGCTCAAAATAATCCACTGATTTCTAAGTTTATTAAGCCAATTATTGAGGATTTGAAAACAACGCTCATCGATTTGGATATCGATGGTGTTGCCGACGATTTGTGGAAGTATTATGTTTCTAATAATGATTTTATTATACCACTTGATAGATATCCGAAAGATGAACTTGAGTATGTTCATTTGTTATCTAATCATGATTTCGTTAAATATGTTTCAGCTATAAGTACCAACGATAATCAAATAAAAATAGAGTTGTTGACTCAAATTGCTAAGCCACAATTATTTTCAAATTATTATTATCATCTCGCAAAAGCTTATGAAAAAGATGATCTTGAGACGGCATACAGTTATCATATTAAAGCAATAGAGGAAAACGAAGTTTTGGCAGATATAAAGGAAAAAAATTATAGGTACACAGAGCTCTATCCAGCTCATTTACCAGATTATTACAGGGCAGAAGATCCAAAAATCTGGGTCGGAAATTTATCGGAAGTTTTTTCTTGCAGGGGGATTATTCAACCCGTCAGAACGTGGAAGAAATCGAAGGAGGATTTTTATTACGCTATTCCATTACCTTCTGAAGATGCTTTAAAACTTTTCCTAAAGAGAGAATTTGATGCTCTTAAAAAGAATAATATGCTTGTACCTAAGAATCTTTTTGAGTCGGTTATTTCAAAATTGGAATGGGAAGAGTGCAGAGTGTTTTTAGATGTAGAGAAGTCAAACTTCGATTTCGCTATTTTCCCAAGGTTGGGAATGGAGATTAAAGAAAAGAGTAAGAATCTAATTATCTTATCAGGTTTTGAGAGAACATACGATGTTGGGAACTTGCTTAGCGATGTGAAATCAGCCGTGATATTTTCGGTGTTACCGAATATCGAAAATCGTGATGATGAGGTTTGGTATTATCCAGGCTTCACGATTTTGAGAGATTATACGCAGATCAAAAAGTTGTTAAGCAAACTCGGGTTTAGGATAGTTTCAAAGGAAATTGATGGGAACTTTATAGGAATTGTAATAGAAAAGATAGAAAAGAATAAATGAATTAATTTTGCATAAAAATTAGGAGGTGAGGTTATGCGGATTAACCACAACTTATCTGCTCTTAACGCATGGAGGCAGATTACTCTTACTGATTCTGACATGAAGAAGTCTTTGGAACGTTTGTCTTCTGGTTTAAGAATTAACAGGGCAAGCGATGACGCAGCAGGTCTTGCAATAAGCGAAAAAATGCGTGGTCAAATTCGTGGTCTTGAAATGGCTATGAAAAATGCTCAAGATGGTATTTCGTTGATCCAGACAGCAGAAGGAGCCCTCAACGAAGTACACGCTATTTTGCAACGTATGAGAGAACTGGCTGTTCAAGCTGCAACAGATACTAACACAAACGTTGATAGAGACCAGATTCAAGCAGAACTTAATCAATTACGCGATGAAATCGACAGAATAGCACGAGCGACAGAATTTAACACTAAAAAGCTTCTCGATGGAAAGCTTGAAGGGTTTAGATTCAGAGCTGATGTGAAAGTTGTTACCGGTGGTAATATAGATTTAAAAGCTGAAGAAATAAGTTTATCAAAGTCAGATGTAAAAGCTATTGCAACTTGGGTATCTCAAAATGTTACTGGAAGCCTCGGTACGGTTTTAATCGATGTTGGTAACACTGCAGGTAATTACGATGTTGTTTACAAGAAACTAACAACTAACATAGGAACCGATCTCTGGGTTGGTTTCCAAAGTGTGGGTAACAATCAGGTAAGAGTGTTAGTTTATAAAGATGCTCCTGGTGGAACGCTACTTGGTTCAAATACTTTAACTGGTGATGGTAAAGTTTATTTACATGATTTTAGTTCAGGTAATCGTGTTGTTTTCATGGGAGCTCTTAGTATAGACCTTTATGCAAGTGCAGGTTCTGGATTGAATACTGTACGCTCAGTTACTCTGGTTGATTCTAAGATGTTTGTTTCAAACAATGGATTCTTAACGGAATCTATTAGGACGAATATTTCAGGCAGTCCAACGATACCTGTTGTCAACCTTGGTGGTAATAACTATACTTCTTCTATACAAATACTTGTTCATGGAGTAGCTATAACATTGAGTTTTAGATCAGTTAGTGCGGATTCTATTCTCGTTACGGCATTGAGAAATGGTACTGTATTAGGTTCATCGAGGTACGACCAATCAAATGGTACAATTTCTTTCAAGCTAATTAAAGATGTTAGAGGTTCCAATACCTTATTGAACATCTCAAATATTAGTATACGTATTCAAGGAAGTGGGGAACAAATTACTTCCATACAATTTAGTGGTACAGCGTATTTTGACACTGTAAATCAAAACATCGTTGCAAAAGCAGATAATATAGTTACAAATACTTCAAGCTTGACGTTTACTTCCTTGCTTATAGGTTCTAATGCAAAGGTATTTGTCGGATTCCAATCAGTTGGTGTCAATCAGGTGAGGTATGTTGTTAAAAGTTTCAGTGGCATGACTATTACAAGTGGTACTCTTAAAGCAAGTGATTTGAATGCTGTTGGCTTGAAAACTGTGAATCTTGGTGATGATTTGGTTTTGAATATTCAATTTGAAAGGTTCCAGAGTGAATTAAACAGACTAAATCAAGCAGATTTGTATATAACTTCTAAAACATCTAAAGCGGAAGAAGGTTCTTATGTCTTTGAAATAGGTCAGTTGAATGGTTATGTGAGTTCACCTCTTGATTTTAGAGTTGTTAAGAGTTCCTCTGATGGACTAAGTGTTTCGACAACTGGCGAATTAAGACGTGGATTTGTCGTTAAAAACGGTGTTGTCATGTCTTGGATGCCAGATATTTGGAAGATAGATATGTATGGTTCTTTACCGAATGAGGAAGTTGTAGATACTGCTGTATTCAGAGTTGATGAGCAAAGAATGGAAGATAATTCTCTTATTTTCCAGATAGGTTCTAACGAAGGTGTCAATATGATGCTTGGAATTGATGATATGCGTTCTGAGGCTCTTGGACTTACGAAAGAATCAGTTGATGTTACAACTCAGAATGCCGCTGAACGTACTATTATGATTGTAGATGCCGCAATATTGAAAGTTGGTATGGTAAGGTCAAGGCTTGGTGCTGTGCAAAACCGTCTCGAACATACTATCGCAAACCTTGGTATAGCTGCAGAAAACTTAACAGCTGCAGAGAGCCGTATAAGAGATGCAGATATGGCAAAGGAAATGATGGCATT
>CAZOAS010000124.1:0-5302 GCA_964577745.1 uncultured Fervidobacterium sp. | reverse complement strand
AAAGAATTGGATAAATAATAAAAAAACCTATCGGGAGTTTAGACTCCCGATAGGTTTTATTTTTTAGCTTTGCCATTAACTTTGAAAAAACCTAAATAACCCCAACAAACTAAGAGCTAAAAGCCCTATCAAAACCCATCCCCACCACACGATGGGAAATACCTCGTGAAATAGTCTTACTCTTGTCAACGTTACTGGAAGTGATAAGATATCCATCAAAGTGAATTTCTCACCACGTCCGACGGCTATCCAGAATTTTCCTTGTCTATCGTATTCAACGATGAGTGTGTAAATACCTTTAACTGTCTTATGTTCTTTTTCATAATATATCCATTCATACGTATCTCCAAATTCTTCATGATAAACCCTTGGTTCAACCGATGCAGTATCGAATTCTTCGATAACATTACCATCGGGAGCAATAAGTTTTATCTTTGGTCTGAAATCTTTAAGTCGCTCAATCTTTGGTACTGCAAACATCAAGTAAAGATTTTCACCTTCAGAAAAAATCTTTACTTCGGTACTGCCTTTGTTGTTTACTTCATAATAATGCACCTGAGAAATAGATATGTTACGTATTTCTTTACTTTCAAAATGCGGTACATGAGCATATGCCGAAACGAGAATTGATAAAAAACAGAAAATCCAAACCTTCTTAAATTTTCTTGTATGTGGCATTTTGACATCTCCTATTTAAGTTTGATATTCCCTTCTATCAGCACCTTCGCATTTCCACCAACGTAGGACTTGTAAACACCATCTTTGAGATGAACTTTGACGAATATGTTTGAAGTTCTCCCCATCGATTCACCTTGGAGGATTTCGTACATCTTTTCTGGCTCTATTACACCGTTTTTTAAAAGATAATATGCCAGAGCGCCGTTGGCTGTACCCGTTGCAGATTCTTCGGGGATGCCGTACAAAGGTGCGAAATCTCTGCAATTTGCTAGTGCTTTTTCTTCATCAAGAGTAAAAACATGGAAACTTACGATCTCATTTACTTTGCAAAAATCAGAGATAGCGTCGTAATCAGGACTTAATGAAAAGAGTATACGTTTATTCTTAACGGGAATAATCAGGTCCCAGAGTCCTGTTGTAACTGTCATTGGTTGGAGGCTATATCGATTATCACCGATGTCATCAACAGATATACCAAGTGCTTGTGCTATAAGTTCGATATCGTTCTGCTCTAAACTATCCCCGATACTTGGTTCTGCTTGTTCCATCATAACGTAAGAGTCTCCGACTTCGATTTCCAAAATCCCAGCTCTGGAGTGCATCTTGTAAGTTTTAGATGCACTTACATAACCTTTCTCGCGTAAGACAGTAAATGTAGCTATCGTAGCGTGCCCGCACAGGTCAATCTCGGATGTCGGTGTGAAAAAGAGTACCAAAAAATCTTCTTCTGATTTTCTTTTTACAAATGCTGTTTCGGAAAATCTCAGTTCCTTGGCTATGAGTTGCATTGTTTCCTTAGAAATTGAGTGCTCGTTTCCGAGAATTACCACACCCGCTGGATTACCGTAAAAAGCTTTATCTGTAAATGCGTCAACAACATACACTTCCATTTATTCCACCACCTCAGTATTAAATGTTCGTGTACAAAGATATTTTACCATATCAAGCTGTACTTAGGCAAAACTTAATATTTCTTCAAAAATCTTATGATAGAATAGAGTAGAATAGAATAAATCAAATTTAGGAGGAATCCGTATGAGAAAAGTTGCATTTATATCCGACATACATGCAAATATTGAAGCGCTTGAAGCGGTATTAATCGATATACGTTCAAAATCAGTTGATGAGATTTACTGTCTTGGGGACCTTGTCGGATACGGACCTAATCCAAATGAAGTTATAGAACTGATAAGAAGTGAGGGAATAACAACAGTTATGGGAAATTACGATGACGCTGTTGGATTTGAAAAAGATAGTTGTGGTTGCGCTTACAATCCTGGAAGAGAGACTGAAGTTGGAGATGAATCATTAAGTTGGACGATAAAAGTTACAACGAAAGAGAATAAAGAATTTTTGAAAAGTTTGCCAAAAAGATTATCTATAAAAATAGAAGGAGTGGGGATTCTCTTAGTGCATGGAAGCCCGTTGAATTATTTGCTTGAATATGTTAAACCATCTACATCTGCAGAGAGACTCAAAATTCTTATCAAAGAAACTCAAGAGGAAATAATAGTCAACGGGCACACACACTTGATGATGGCAAAACATATCGGAGGAAAGACTATTCTTAACCCCGGGAGTGTTGGAAGAACAAAAGATGGAATACCAGGGGCAACGTATCTCATATTGACAATCGATTCTGGAGTCTTTTGGTACGAGTTTGTACATGTAAAATACGATGTAAAAAAAGTTGTTGAAAAGATAGTTGAATACGGATTACCCATAGAGCTCGGAACCGTACTTGCACTCGGTAGAACATTCAATATGGGACCATCTAAAAATCAAAAAAGTCCGGAAAAATCCACAGGTATAAACTTTAATATTTAAATATGCATTCAACTATTTCATCTGAGGAAGCAATAATTGAAAAACCGTGTGCAAGGTTCTTTAATGAGGCATAATGATACCATTCATCTTTATCCCATAGGCAATCTTCGACCATAATCACATCAAAACCACGAACAAAAGCGCTTCTTGCAGTTGTTTCACAACACAGGTGTGTCATCACACCTGTTATTATAATTTGGTCGATATCTAACGAATTCAAGACATTTTCAAGTATTGTATTATAGAACGCATCGTACGTATCTTTTCTAATTATGTAATCAAAGGCACTATCTTCAATCATCAACTTTGCCCAATTACTTTCGATAACATTTCCCCACCATTTGTACATCTGATGATTACCACCTTCGTGGATGGTAGCGATAATCGGTATATTCTTAGGTCTTAACTTATTAATCAATTCTTGAATGTTTGCAAGAACCCTATCAGAACCTTGCAAATATGCTGGCGAGTTTTTATCAAAGAAGTAATTTTGAACATCTATCACTAACAGAGCGGGTTTAGAAAATGACAATTTGTGTCTTTCACGTTCTTTATAAAACATATGTTTTCACCCGCTCATTTACGCACAAATAATTCAACTTTTAAACCTTCATCACTTACATCAAAATCAATCTTATTTAGATACGGTGCAATGGAATATATACCTTGTAAATTACCGATTTGTTCACCAAGGGCACTATAGTACTTAAGCTCAGGATGGTCCTTAATCTTTTTTATTAAAGATAAATCCCTCAGTACTTCATCACCAACAGGCATATTTGCTTCAATAAGTATATGAAAATCTTTTTCAAGCGAGACTATTTCCGATGAAATAATATGGGCGTCCTTTTTAAGCAGATAATATACTATCTCATTTAGCGTAACGACTATAAGTTTTTCAATTTCCATTTTCAACGCCCTCCTTGTCTTTGTTGCCGAATAACCTTTGTTGAACTGCCTCTTTAAGCTTTTTCCAAGCATCTATAATAGGTTGAAGGAATATAGCAATAAACCCACCTGAAAAGCCGTTGTTGTAAAGGTTCATTCCAAGGTGTAGGAAACCCAGATTCATTACAAGAGCACTGTGTAAAAAACCTGCAATAATTCCCCAAATTATTCCAAATTCACCAGCAATTGGTGCTAAGGTTGTGCCAAACAAAACTGCTAAGACCATAGCGGCACTGTTGACGGGCTGTGAATTTGTGATTGCACCAATAACTATTCCAAGAACAACTGGTAATATATTCCTCGGATGTTTACCAAGTGCACCGAATCCTGCCAATGTCATTATACCACCTATTGTTGGGCCGTTCAAAGGGGCTCTAATTAACAATACATATGCTGTTCCAAGAAGACCTAAGATACCGATATTTATGAAACTCAGCGCTTCATTTTCAAGAAGGACAAAATCAGTAAGAAGCTTACCTGAATAGTTAAGTAACCTAAGGTATCCTTTGAAACTCCAATTGTTCAACTTTAGACCGTACAAAAGAACTCCTATAAAGAACGTAAAGATAAACATTGCAAGTAATGATTGCTCTCCTTCATACCAAAAATAACGGGGTTCCGGTTGCAAATCGTAAGCTTTCAAAATAGCTCCAAGAAACATCCCGAGAAATCCAGCGGTAAATCCAACATTGTACAAATTATATCCTCTATGTAAAGTTAACGAAAAGCTTGCAAGAGGTGGCAAGAGAAAACCTATAAGCAATACAAAAAATAAACCAGTTAGGTTAAATCCATTGCTTAAGATCAAGTGTGTGCTTATCGGAGCAAGTGCAGTGCCGAAGAACGCTACATACAAGTATGTGCGTATATTTTCTCCAACAAGCCATGTGTAAAGAAAAACGCCGAGAACAATAGGCCAAACGTTAAAAACGTTTTTTCCAAATAAAGCAAAGCCACCTATAGTCATAACAGAAGCAATGGAAACACCGGAAGGGTTTATCGATAATAACTTCAAAATAAGTGTAAACAGCAACATCAGAACTCCACTATTGAAAAACGCACCACCTACACCTGCAATAGCCATGTAATCAGTTATGAGATAATCTGGTGATATAAGGATTATCCTCATTTGTTGTAGTAAGTCGAAATTACCAGTAATAAGTCCAAATAGCATGAAAATCATAGATGTAAAGTAAAGAAACCGTAGTATTAACAATACAAACACCTCCGCATATGATAATAAATCACTTTTATTATACATTTATTTTGTCTAAATTAGAAACGAAATTTTGCAACGAAATTTACCACTAAAAAGTTTCCTTTATTGTTTTCTTACTCTTATCACAAGCAAATAAAAAAATATGATAGACGTATTAATAGTCCTCCAAATTCTTTTCGATATTTAAAGAAAATTTGCGAAAAAACAAAAACAATTGAGATTTACTATATTTTGCTAACCTGAAACTTAAATATCAGAAAATTTCGCTTTCTTCTTATCACTAATATTCTGATAAAATTTGAGTGAACTGGTGTGTCGGTAACGTTACCAAAATCATGGAGGTGCACATTATGAAGAGGTTTTTAAAGGTGTTGGGATTTTTACTTGGATTGTTATTATTGATTATTTTAGCTGGTTGTACACAGTCTTTCCAAACAACTTCACAGGAAAATTCCGAAAACTTTCCTGATGCTGTAAGCATTGATCTTAACAAAATTACAGATATCGAAAAAGGACAGCTTGCAATCAATCTTCCAGAGTACGATGTATCAACAATATTCTCTTCAACGTTCTCAAAACCAATTCAGTATTCTTCACTCAGCGGAAATGTTAAATTGATAAGAGAAGATA
>CAZOAS010000123.1:0-5308 GCA_964577745.1 uncultured Fervidobacterium sp. | reverse complement strand
TAAACGTGATATAATTGTATACGAGATACAAACTTAGGTGTTCTTAAAGATTCTAACCTCGGGGGGATGATAGTGTGGCTAAGTTCTTTCAGAAGCAACCTATGATGCGAAAGATGCTTTGGGCGTTGTTACCGCTCTTTGTTTTTTCTGTTTTCGCTTACGGGTTTCGACCTATATGGCTTGGTATCTGGGTTTTTGCCACTGGTATTTTGGTAGAGTATCTTTTTGAAAGGGAGAAGAAAAAGCCAGTTAGTGAAGCGGTACTCGTTTCTTGTATGCTGTTTTTGCTATCGCTTCCTCCAAATACTCCTTTCTGGGTTGCTGTGATTGGTATTGCTTTTGGTATTTCTTTTGGTAAAGAAGTGTACGGTGGGTTTGGTAGGAATGTTTTCAATCCGGCTATCGTTGGTAGGTTGTTTGTGTATATTACGTTTCCTTCTTTCATGACGATGGGATGGGTAAAACCTTCTTTGTTTGGACTTGATGCAGTTAGTTCGGCAACTCCACTTGCGTTGATGAGAGATGGAAAGAGTGTTAGTTTTTTGGATTTGTTTCTGGGTTGGCGTGCTGGTTCACTTGGTGAGGCTCCTGTGTTTCTTATACTCATTGCTGCTATTTATCTTATAGTCACAAAAACTGCAAGTTGGCGACTGATGGTTTCAACGTATCTGTCCGCTGGTATTTTGACCTTTCTTTTGGATGTTTTTAATGTTCCAAAAGCTCTTCCAACTTTACCTGCGCTTTTCTCCGGAAGTTTGCTTTTCATTACAGTGTTTATGGCAACGGAACCTATCACGGCTCCAAAGAAGATTAAATCTCAATGGGTGTATGGAATGATAATTGGTGTAACTGGTGTGATAATAAGAACATTTTCGCTCTTTTCGGAAGGTTGGAGTTTTGCTATTTTGATGGGAAATCTCTTTGCTCCGTTACTTGATGAGATGTTGCAAGATAAAAAGAAGGCACCGGTAAAACAAGGTGAACAGAGTGTAAAGAAGGTGGGAGCATGACACTTAATAGAGAAAGTAAGATTTATACCGTTGTCTTCACTGTGATTGTAACATTCTTGTTTGTCTTTATCCTCTCTGGTTTGAATACATTCACTTCCGATATGGTGAAGAAGAATCAGGAGATTTTTAAAATTAAAGCGATTTTAAATGCTTTTGGTCTATCGTATGTTTCAAACGATGAAGCGATGGAGAAGTTCAAATCCGAAGTTTCAAAGTTAGATGTCAAAGATTATGAACTTTACAAAGTAATTATGAATGGTCAGGAGATTTACGCCGTTGTGTTCAGTGGTAGTGGGTTGTGGGGAAATATCACAGGTGTTCTTGCGGTTGATAAGGATGTTTCGCGAATTGTCGGAATAGATTTTATATCGCAAAGTGAGACACCTGGACTTGGCGGAAGGATAGAAGAGGCTTGGTTTAAGGAACAATTTAAAGGTGAGCAAATAAAAGATGATGGAATAATCGTATCAACGACGAAGGTACCAGATTCGAAAGATGATAGTATGGTTGACGCGATTACAGGAGCAACGTTGACTTCAAAATCCATTGAAAATATTATTAGAACTTACGTTCCGGTGTTGAAACAGTTGCTGGGGGTGAATTGAGATGTCTGAATACAAGAAGATTTTCAAAAATAATCTTTGGATTGAAAACCCCGTTTTTGTGCAAATTCTTGGTATATGTTCAACGCTTGCTGTTACAAATAATTTGAGAAATACGCTGATTATGACAATCGGTGTTACGCTCGTTACAGCACTTTCTAACCTCACTATCTCAGCTATGCGAAATGTTATCCCACGGAAGGTTAGGATGATTACACAAGTGCTTGTTATTTCGTTCTATGTAATTATCGTTGATATTATTCTGAGAGCTTATTTACCAGACGTAAGCAAAGCTTTGGGCCCTTACGTGGGGCTTATAATCACAAATTGTATAATCATGGGTCGTGCTGAGGCGTTCGCCCAGGGGAATAAACCAATTATATCTTTCTGGGATGGTTTCACAGCTGGGCTTGGATATATGCTTGTGCTCGTTGTTGTAGCGTTTTTCAGAGAATTGCTTGGTTTTGGTACGGTGTTTGGTATTCGGATTATTCCTGAATCGGTTCCTGCATGGACGATCATGGTTATGCCACCAAGTGCATTCTTTGTTTTGGCTTCTTTCATTTGGATAGTAAAAGGTGCTCAGATGAAAAAGACTGTTAAGACATCGGCTGGTAGTACAAGCGCATCTGGTAAGTAAATATGAGGGGGTGAATAGATTATGATTCCAGATATAAATCCAATCGTTTTGTTTTTTGCATCGATATTTACAAGTAATATATTGCTTACCAATTTCTTAGGTATGTGTTCTTTTATATCAATTTCCAAAGATTTGAAATCATCCAATGGTCTGGGTTTAGCTGTTACGTTGGTCATGACTATAACAACCGCTTTGAATTGGATTTTGGAAAAGTATCTCATAGTTCCACTTGAACTTGGGTATCTTAGGTACATACTTTACATAATTGTTATAGCTGCCGTTGTTCAGGTTTTGGAGATGATAATCGATAGGGTTTCACCGAATCTTTACATGGTTCTTGGTATTTTCTTACCTTTGATAACTGTTAATTGCGCGATTCTTGGCGTTGCATTGTTTATGCAATTGAGGAATTATACGTTCATTCAATCTGTGTTCTTTGGGTTTGGTAGTGGTATCGGTTGGTGGCTTGCGATTGTACTGTTGGCTGCGATAAGAAAGAAAACGGAGAATGCTCCTGTACCTGCTCCGTTGAAAGGTGTCGGCATAACGCTTATAACTATCGGTATCATGGCGATGGCATTCATCGGTTTTGCTGGTATGATTAAGGTTCAATGATTAGAGAATTAAAACGATTTTAGGTGGTGATAGCTGATGAGTATGTTCATAGCACCGATTGTTGTTTCTTTAGTTAGTGGTGGGCTTGCACTTGTTATAGCTATCGTCGATGGTATTGTGAATAATTACGGTGAAGTGGATATAGATATAAACGAAGGTAAGAAGGTGTTGAAAGTTAAAGGTGGTGCACCGTTGCTTCAAACATTAAGTACACAGGGAATATTCGTACCATCGGCATGTGGTGGGAGAGGAAGTTGTGGTGCATGTAAGGTAAAAGTGTTATCCGATGTTGGACCGTATCTTCCAACGGAATTACCGTACATGTCGAAAGAGGAGATAAAAGAAAACATTAGATTGGCGTGTCAGATAAAATTGAAGAAAGCTATAAAGATTCACTTACCAGAAGAGTTGTTCAATATAAGAAAGTTCAAAGGTATAGTGGAGAGTTTGAAGGATGTCACATACGATATAAAAGAGCTCAGAATCAGGCTTGTTGAACCAAACGAGATAAATTTCAAAGCTGGTCAGTATGTACAACTTGTCATCCCTCCGTATGAGAACGTTAAGGAGTCAACTCAAAGGGCTTATTCGATCTCTTCTTCGCCAAGCGATAAGAACCACGTTGAGTTATTAATCCGTCTCGTGCCGGGTGGTATAGCAACAACATACGTGCATAAGTACATGAAAGAGGGAGATATCGTCGAATTGGTTGGACCATTTGGTGAATTTTACATGAGAGATACAAACGCTGATATGATTATGGTTGCAGGTGGTAGTGGTATGGCACCGATAAAATCTATCATTTTCGATATGTGGGAAAGAGGCATTACGAATAGAAACGTGTGGTATTTCTTTGGTGCAAGAAGTAAAAGAGACCTTTACTATGTTGAGATGTTTAGAGAACTTGAGAAAAGGTGGGAGAATTTCCATTTTATATCTGCTCTATCTGAACCTCTCCCAGAAGATAACTGGGATGGTGAAAAAGGGTTAATAACTAATGTTCTTGAGAAGTATCTTGATAGTGTTATACCAAAAGATAATTCCAAGGAAGGATATTTGTGCGGTAGTCCAGGTATGATTAATGCGTGTGTACAAGTGTTTTCGAAGTTTTCCATCAACGATGTGTACTATGATAAATTCGCGTAATTCAAACAACTTTGCACCGTTTTGGGGGGAATGTGTATGAAGATGACTCCGAAGTATGTAAAAGCTCAAGAGAATATGAAACCGGGAAAAATTACTGCGGATGGATTTTTGGGTGATGACGATAGGAATATAGTTGATATAATAGAAGCTGATGAAGAAGAGTTTCAGCTCTTGGGTTTAGATTTCGTTGAAGTGGCGAAACTGATGAGAAAACTTATGAAGGAAGGATTGAAAGGTCTGGGTGAAACTGTTAGATTTGAAAAGTGGGATATACGTGTTGACGAAGCACGTGGCTTTTTGCCGTGCCCATTCCAAGATGGGATATTCAGAAAACGCGTTGCCGTTGTTAAAAATTTAAATAACAACGAAGAGATTATGTACAGTGAACTATCTATTCATCTGCTTGCCGCACATCACTTTTTACAAGGCAAGGGTGCAAAATTCAGATTGGATCCTGTGAAGATTAAAAAGGTTCTTTATGAATAAAATTAAGTTTATGAGGAGGTTGGAGTATGAAGCTTACATTCTTAGGGCATGCTGCGCTTTTGTTGAATATTGAAGAGAAGTACAACGTGATAATTGACCCGTTTATCTCCGGAAATCCGGCTTATCCAAAAGATTTTGCTTTACCGAAAATTGATTATATACTTGTAACGCATGGGCACGGAGACCATTTGGGAGATACCGTTGATTTATGTAAAAAGCACGGTTCGACAGTAATTTCAAATTACGAAATCTGTAATTATTTGCAACTGAAAGGTTGTAAAGTTCATCCGATGCACGTTGGTGGTGTGTTCTATTTTGAGTTCGGTAAGGTTAAGCTCACACCTGCGATCCATGGTTCAGGTATACACGATGGTGATAAAACGCTCTACGGTGGTAACCCTTGCGGAATACTGATAAAAGCCGAAGGTAAGAGTGTATATCACGCTGGTGATACGGGTTTGACGAAGGAATTTGAACTTTTGAAAGATGTTGATGTTGCATTCTTGCCGATAGGTGGAAATTTCGTTATGGATACTGAAGATGCGCTGATTTCCATTGAAATGATCAAACCTAAGGTTGTTGTGCCTATCCATTACAACACATGGGATATAATTAAAGCCGATGAGAATAAATTCAAAGAGGATGTTGAGAAACTCGGTGTAAAATGCGTAATCATGAAACCGGGTGATACGTTAGAACTTTAAGAGTTAAAGAGTAAAAACAAAGCACTGGTCAAATGACCAGTGCTTTTTTATGTTATAGAAATTCTCGGCTCTAAAACCCCGCATTTTAATGCACGGATACAGAGC
>CAZOAS010000122.1:0-5318 GCA_964577745.1 uncultured Fervidobacterium sp. | reverse complement strand
CATAGGTGAGTCTTATTTTTTTAGAGATAGAAAGACTTTTGAAAAGCTAAAATTGATAATGCAAAAAAAATCAGAGTGGAGTATTTTATCCATCGGTTGTTCAAGAGGTGAAGAAGTTTATACCATAGCTATAATTTCTAAGGAATTAGGTGTGAAAAGCAAGATTCTTGGAATAGATGTGAATTATCAAAGAATAGAAGAAGCAAAATCTGGATGTTACAGATTTTGGAGTTTAAGATTCCTATCAGATGAAGAAATTGATAGATACTTCATAAAAAACAGAGAAAAATACTGTATAAAGGAAGAATTTAAAGAAAATGTCTCCTTTCAACAGTGCAACATAAACAGTTGTACGGCTCTAAATAAAAGCAAATTTGATATAATTTTCATTAGAAGAGTTTTATTATACACAGATAACATCGAGAGAATTATAGATAAGTTAAATAACCTACTAAAGGATGACGGCATTCTCGTCTTAGGCATTGGAGAATATTTCCCTGAAATTTACAATCATTTTGAACCGGTATACGAAGATATAAGCTGCATACTCAAAAAAATTGATAAACAAGTTGTTCAAAAATTCCCAACGAAAAATTTACCGAAGCAATCAAGTATCGCCAAGAAAGGAATTGAAACTTCATTAACCAGTTATCCCGAAAAATATGTGGATGCTCGTAACAAAAAACACGTTCCATTTGTTATACCGAAAAATTTTGAAGAGGAAATAAAATTGCTAGAAAGTTTGATGGAAAATAAATTATACTCACAAGCTTACGAAAAAGCAAAGGAACTAAGTGTAAGATATCCCACAGAGTATTTAGTATGGAAGTATCGAACTCTTTTAGAAGCAGAGTTATCTATGAAAGATGAGGCTAAGAAATCTGTGAAGAAAGCTATATTTCTTAACCATCACGATGATGAAATATGGCAACTAAAACATTTCCTCGAGAGGTTTGAGAGGTGATAATTGTATGAAATTTTACGTCTGTGAGATAGAACATGAAAAAGGAACAGTTAACATAGCAATTCAGAAAAGTGAGGTTATGGGAATTAGTACAAAGTTCTATCCTGGTCCAAATCCGGAAGAGATTTTTGGTTTTTCAAAATATGGCGAATATCTCTATCCAGTCGTTACGCACTCAAAGCTTGTTAAGCCAGTGCTGAAATATTTTCTTATTCTTCCGAAATATGCTTTCGGCGTTACTCGTATAATAGAGGAAGTGGATGCAGAAATTATTCCAATAACGGCAAGCGTTGAGACAACGGTTAATTCCAAATTTGAAGCTATAAAAGAATACACTGGTATCATCCAAACATCAAACGAAATTTATTACGTATACAACATCTACAGCGTAGAAATTCCGGTAAACGCAAAAGTTGTATCTTCTGAACGTACTTCTGAAAAAAATGAATCACCAGAAGAAATCGATAATTACCTTATCATAGGTGAAAAATATGCTGTCAAAAAGGAAGCTGTGAAGACTATACTACAGTCAGATTTGGTGACACCGTATAAATTCCACGGTGCGGATGGATTTGTTGATTACAAAAAAATATTGCCTGTTAAAGCCTTAGACGATGGAAGATTCGTCGTTATTTTGGAAAACGAAGCGTATAGAACAGGTAAGATAAGACTCTCTCCTGGTAAGGTACTTTTACATGAATCAACGGGTAAACATTTGCTTGAAACAGAAAGTGGAACTTACGAATTAATAGAATAATTGCCAAGGAGTTGGTAATATGGATTTCCTTGAGATATTTTTTCAGGAGCTTAGAGAGAAAGGACAAGAGAGCATTGAATTGATAAAATCTCTCCTTCAAACAAAAGATTCGTCGTTAATCAACGAAATATACAGACTCTTTCATACAATAAAAGGCTCTGCTAGTCTTGTAGGACTCGTTGGTTACAAAGAACTGTTTCACAAGATCGAAGATTACTTTAAAAGCTTCTCTTCCGGAGAATTTGATCTTTCCGACGAATTTCTTGCACGCTTACTATCGATTATTCCACCACTTCTGGAAAAAACATCGGATATCTCTGAAGAGGAAGTAAACGACCTCATCGATAAATTGGAAGGTAAGAAAGAAACACCTGGCTCAATCGTTTCCCAAAGTACGCAATCGGTATCGCCGGATACGATTCAAGAATTCCTCTCAATGTCTCTCACAATTGAGAATAGTTTAATGAGAGGTGATATTGGAAGCGCGTTGCGTAACATCAGAGTTATCAAAAACAGATTGGCTTCGGCTATGCAAGAAATGTACTACGTGAAGCTAAGAACTTTACTCTCAAATTTCGATACACTCGTTATACAAGAGGCAACAGCAGCAAAAAAGAAAGTTAAGCTGGTTTTAGAAGTTGGAGATGAAATGGTTGAAAAAAAAGATTCGCAATCACTGATAGACATGTTAGTACACTTAGTTAGAAACTCAATAGCACATGGTATAGAGGAACCTGATGTGAGAAAAAATATTGGAAAACCTGAAAATGGTATTATAACAATAAGAAGTTACATAATGAACAACGAGATTTATCTTGAAGTGGAAGACGACGGAAAGGGAATAGATTTTGAAAAGGTAAGGAAAAAAGCCGCTGAAAAGAATTTGGGCTATATGAGACCTGAAGAGGTTATTTTCGTACCTGGTTTCTCTACCAAAGAAGAAGCTGACGGAACATCGGGTAGAGGTGTGGGATTGGATGCTGTTAAGAATTTTGCCACAGCTCGTGGTGGGGATGTTGAACTAGTAACATCCCCTGGAAAGGGTACAAAGTTCATTATACACTTTCCAGTAAAATCGTTCTTAGTAAGAGTACTTGTCGTTGAAGGTGACAATCAACAATTTTGTATCGCCACTTCTGATATCGTCGAAATAATTGCAAAAAGCCAAGTGTACGATGGAACAGTAAAGTATAAAGACAAAGTGTGCGATATCATATATAGTTCAAATCAACCACGGTTCGGGATAATAACAAGAAATTACAAAGCTATCCTTGTAGACAACATCGTTGGAACATTCGACGGACAAATCAGCGGTGAGAAGTATCCTTCAATCAAAGGATTCGTCAAAAACGTATACGTGTATCCATTACCAGTTATCGATGTAGAGAATTTTAAGCAAGTTGAAAAAAGAGCTTCAGAAAGAAAGAGTGTATTGTTAGTCGATGATTCCGTTGTTACAAGAAATGTCGTTTCAAAATTGTTGAAAACATTCGGGTACAATGTAATCGAGGCTAAGAACGGTACAGAAGCTATTAGTTTAGTTGATAAGGAACCAGATATTGTCATCTGTGATGTGGAAATGCCAGATATCGATGGTTTTGAAACAACAAGGCAACTGAAAAAGAAAAAACCAGATTTGCCAGTGATATTATTCAGTACATTATCACATGAACAACTCGCAAAAGGCTTAGAAGTTGGCGCTGATGCGTATATATCAAAAGATGAACCACCTGAAAGATTGCTTAGGTTAATTGAGAAGTTAATTTCAGAAGTCCATATCTCAAGTTAATTAACAAATATGGAGTGATTTTGTTGAATAAAATAATAATAGTCGGTTCTGCTGGAAGCCCAAACATAGCGATTCGTATCGTAAAGATAAATGAAACTCTGAATATACCAGTTATTATATGCATCCATTTTACTGGGAGTGCCATGGAAACGTTTGCAAATCACATAGCGTTGGAAACAGGACAAGATGTAATCGTTGTAAAAAAACCAACAGAATTGAAAGGTGCAATTTACCTACCCGAAGGAAGTAAAGATTTAGTTTTCATGGCTGAAAACATCGTAAATTCAATTGAAACTGAAAGCAAAATACACCCTTCAATTTCTAAGTTATTTCAATCACTTGTCAAATACGGTAGTAAAGATACAACGATAATAGTACTCGGTGGGCTTGGTGATGACGGAAAGGAATATGCAAAAATGTTAAAAGATAAAGGTGTTAGGTTTATCATCGAAAAATCACCGAGGTTTCCTTACTTGCCACAAAACATTGCAAAAGAACTCGAAGCAAGGTATGAAAATCTTGAAATAGAAAAAATTGTTGACGTAGTTAAGTATCTAAACGGTAAACGGTGAACAGTGAACGGTGAACAGTAATCAATTTTTAGTAAACAATGAATATACCACTGTTAGCCTTTAAGTGTTTACTGTTCACTGTTAACCGTTAACTGTTAACCGTTTACCTATCACCGTTCACCGATAATCGATTACCGTACAAGGGGGAATAATACATGAAAAAGGTGCTTGTCATTGATGATTCCGCTGTTTGGCGAAATTTTCTTCAAAATTTAATTGAAAGTAAAGGTCATAACGTAGAGGTTGCAAAAGATGGACTTGATGGTATCAACAAGTTCTTCACTTTTTTGCCAGACGTAGTCATTGTTGATTACGTAATGCCAAAGTTGAATGGAATACATTTTACAAGATTTATCAGAAGTTACAGGGCTTCGCGTAACGTTGGGATACTAATGCTAACTGGTGCTGAAGAAACTGTTAATCCGTTTTGGGCAAAGAAAAGCGGTGTTAACTTATTTTTGAAAAAGACTGCTCCGCAAGATGAGATCGAAAAAACGATACTAACATTTATAGAAGAACCATTCAGTATCGAGTGGTCAAGGGAAATATACAAAATTCACCTGGAACCGTACGGCGAACTTGTAGATATAATCGAAGAAAGCTTGAAAGAGTCAACATTGATTCGTGAAATCATAAGTTATTCACAGTACATCTTCGATGAAACACTTGTACTCAAAAAATTGCATGAATTGTTTAAAGAACTATTTGAGTATAAGAATTTGTATATAGGTGTTGCTGTACTTTCTGAATTAAGACTCTATGGCTTCGGTAAAGAAGTTGCCGCACCCGAAGAAGTGTATTCAGTTATTTCAAATCTAACAGGTATGCGCTATTACTCACATATAGAAACTCATTTCGATGGAAAAAGGAAAATGTCGGATAGATTCATCATCGAGATAATTTACAAGAAAGATGACCCCGTAGGATACATAATCATAGAAGAGCCAAAGATTATCGAAGTTACTCAAAACATTCTCTCCGTCATGAACGGTCCGTTGGGAGTACTCTTCACTCTATTGAACGATTACAGAAATCTTTCAACTGGCAGAGAAATAGACGACGTAACCGGTTTGTACAATGAAACCGCTTTCAGAAAAAGGATAACGTATGCCCTTGATTTTGCAAAACGCAACAACATACCTCTTTCCTTCACAAAAATGAAGATAAAAAATCTAAAAGACATAAGCGCAATTAACGGCGAACTTATCACAAACCGCCTTCTAAAAGAAATAGGCA
>CAZOAS010000121.1:0-5341 GCA_964577745.1 uncultured Fervidobacterium sp. | reverse complement strand
ACGAAAATGGTCTTAAAATTCGAATACAGTACCAACCCAGGTTTAAATCCCTTAGGTTTTTTTACATACTTTATAAATGTATAGTCAACCGGTACGTTCGTTGAATACTTCCCCTTACTATACATAGCCGCAAGTTTAGCGGCGTAATGTAATGTATCTTCATCAACACTTTTTCCATTTGTCTTTATCACCACATGCGCTCCAGGCATTCCTTGGACATGTAACCAGATATCACTATCGCTTGCTTTTCTGACAAGTTCATCGTTTTGTCTATTGTTTTTGCCAACGTAAATTGTAAATCCGTTGTACATGTATTTTCTTGGTTGAGAGAACTGGTTCTCCTTTTTTGCCTTCTTCGAAACTTTTTTCTTTAGTATCTCATTTTCAATCATTTCATCTTCTATTTCATTTAAATCTTCAATATTCTCCGCACTCTCGATTGTAAGTAACAGTTGCTGGAGATACAAAAGCTCTCTATGGATTATTCCCTTCCTCTCCTCAAGCCCCTTTGCCTTCCTTTTCAATTTTGAATAAAGGCTGAAATAGCGGATGCTATTTTCAATCGCTGTAAGGTTCTTCTCAAGTGGCACGGTAACTTCTTCATCATTTTCCCAGTCGTGTAACTTCACTGATTCTACACCATGTTCGATCTGATAACTGTAAGCTTTCAATAGCTCACCGTATTTTCTGTATTTTTCAGCTTCCACGCATTCTAATAGTTCGTTTTCTATCTTGATTTTGAGATCTTCGTATTGGTCGATTTTGCTTTTAATCACACTCAATAGTTGATTTCTTTTTTGAATAAGCCTCTCTTTAATTTCCACAAATGAAAAATACTCATTCACACAAGAAATCAAATCATCGCAAAGTTTTTCATCGTTGTATACGTGTAATTTCATACAAGAGATATCTGTTGGTTCTTCGTTCTCATAGTACAACCACAATTTACGGATTGCTATCTCTTCTTTCATGGTATTAAGACTATCGAAGAGTAATTCAATATCGCTTTGAGATACTTCAGCAAGAGGCATGTCATCGATATCAGCTCTATACAATAATTCTTGGGCTGTAATCTTTGAAAAACCTTGTATCGAAGAGTATATGAACTCCGATAGTTTCCTCTTTTTATCTTTAAAGTCGTCGATTAGTTCTTTAAAAACATCAACAGAGTTTATCTCATCGATTGTTTTCTTATCCGATGCAAAAAGAACGAATTTATCTCCTGGATAAATCTTACGTACCCTTGTTTCAATACGTTTAAACGCATCGAGTATTTCATCGTTTTCCACGATGATTGCGTTCGAATGCTTTCCCATTATGTCGAAATATACAGTGTAATTATGGTTAATACCGATTTCATCCATCTTCTTTAACTTCAAAATCGCCGTTCTTTCGTAACCTAAGTTGGAAAATTCAACAACTTTAGCACCTCTAATCCTACTTCTTAAAAAATCTATGAAAGTGTTTTTTTCTGGATCATCGACTAAGTGATCTACAAAAGAGATATGTGAAAAGTTGGGATTAAGACATACCTTTAAATCCCCTGAATCGAAGGAGAAAAATAATGTATTTTTCGAAAGGTATATGTTTCGTATATTCAATCCTACGATTTTTTGCGAGATACTTTCAACGACATTTTTCATCACAAAACCATCGAAAGGCATAGAACAACTCCTTCCTCAATATCCGTTAAATTAATATTCGTATTCCAGGTTAACTATATTCTTAGGACTTTTCCCTGATAAGATTAACCTCAAATTTTCTATAGTTTCATCTATTCTTCCTCTTTGACCTTCGATGGTGAAACCACCAACGTGCGGTGAAATAACAACGTTTGGCAACGTATGAAGCGGATAACGTGATGGTAACTGGACTGAATGGTCGCTATCCGGATAGAGATACCAAGTATCGATACCGGCACCTGCAAGAATATTGTTTTTGAGAGCTAAGTACAATCCTTCTTCGTCTATTAACTGCCCTCTGCCTATGTTGATAAGGAATTTACCGTGCATCTTAAAAAGTCTTTCTTTGTTGATAATTCCAAGGGTATCTTTTGTGAGTGGTAATGCTACGAATATAACATCACCGAAGTTTATTGCTTCATCTATATCAGTTGTTACATGATGCACGAATTCAACGTGTTCCATAGTTCTCTTGTATCCCATTATCTCACAATTGAAACCTGATAATAACTTCGCTATATGTTGTCCAATAGCTCCAAGACCTAAAATCGAAACCTTCTTGCCTTGCAAAGAGAACCAGAAATCTTCTTTTTTTGCTCCCGCTTCGTATCCATGCCATATACCAATACTCAAATCGTTGTGATATTCGACAATTCTTCCCATAACACTTAAAGCCAAGGCAACCGCTCTTTCAGCCACTATCTTTCCATTCCCGTGATTGTTTGACACCGTTATATTCCGTGCTCTAACAACATCCAGTGGTAACCCATTCACACCAGCCCATGGAACGATTATGTATTTAAGATCTTTGGCTTTATTAACTTGATCTGCGCTCAGTGAACCTGCAACTATAACATCCGCTTTTTCTATAACACTTTCCGCTTCTTGTCTATTGCTTGGTATCAAAAAAGAGTCATTTGGAAATTCTTCTTTTAGTTCATTAATTCTCTCCATAAAATAATCTATGATTTTTGTTAAGAAAACTATGGTCATGCAATGCACCCCCAAATATCTTTGAAAAGTATTCCACATCAATTATATCAGATAGTTCGCATTTGAAAATAAAAACCCCGAATGTAAAAAACATTCGGGGCAAGATTTTGAGTTAGCAATCTCATCAGAAAAATGTTGATAATGTAAGATAAAGAATTGCACTAACACCGGCTGAGAATGGCACAGTTATAAACCATGACATAAGAATATCTTTTAAGACATCTATGTTGACCACTTCGATACCCCTTGCAAGTCCAACACCAGTAACTGCACCAACAACTGTATGAGTTGTACTAATAGGAAAGCCAAATATCGAAGATAGTAAAACTGTCGTTGCAGTACCAAAATCTATAGAGAAACCTCTTGTGTTATTAAGCTCTGTTATATCATGCCCTATAGTTTGCATGACCTTGTAACCATACAATAAAACACCAAGAGCGATACCCAATCCGCCGACGAAAAGTATGTACTTCGGTATCTCAATTGATGAAACTTGTGTTGTGTGAGCCTTGTTAATCATATAGATCAGTGCTATTGGTCCAACAGCGTTAGCCACATCGTTTGCACCATGCGAAAAGCAAACATATGCCGAAGTCATAACTTGAACTTTTCTGAAAATTCCTTCAACAGCATCGTATTCGTTGTGATTTTTCTTTGAATACCTCTTGATTAATACATACGACAAAAGCCATGAAATGACAAAGAAAACCACACCGAAGAATAAAGATGTGCCGTAATCTTTCTTCAAAGTCTTAACAGAGAAAAGGAAGGAAATCAGAAAGAATGTGAAACCTATCATAACTGGTGCAACCTTTTTGGCAGCTTTCAGTGGGCTTTGTCTGTGAAGAATCGTTAATGTAAGAATCTTAAAAACAAAAAATGCAAAGAAACCGCCAACAACAGGTGAGATAAACCATGAAAGCACAATTTTAAACAATTTTGACCAATAGACGACCTTCATTCCCCCACTTACCAGCCCAAATCCAACCACACCACCGATTATAGAATGAGTTGTGGAAACGGGCATACCGAAAACAGTTGCTAACATAACCCATGCACCCGCAGCAAGCAAAGCTGAAATTGCTCCATAGATTACAAGTTTGGGATCTTGTATGTGCTCTATAGAAACAATACCATTTGCAATTGTTTTTGTAACAGTTGCTCCAAACATCACTGCACCGAGGAATTCAAGAAAAGATGCTAGTAATGCAGCTTGCTTTGGAGTAATAGCCTTAGCACCAACAGCAGTTGCCATACCATTAGCCACATCGTTTGCACCTATTGCAAACGCCATGAACATTCCAATTGCAATTGCAAATAGTGTGATCACAACTAACTCCTCCTTTACATATGAGTTATCATTCTAATTCTTTCAACTACGTTCTTAGCTCTGTCTTCTATACGCATTAACAAAACAACAACACTATTCAAAAACATAATATCAACAGGATTCATTTCGTACTTTTTAGCAAAAAGTTTCTTACCTATGCTTAAGCCTAATATGTCACTTGAATGCTCTTCTTTTTCAACGATATCTATCTTTTCATCCTCAGTACTAATTTCCTTGGGAGCGAAAGCCGATTCCACTATCGTTCGCAACTCTTGGGTTGTATCGTTCATGTGTCTTACACTTTCAGTTACCAGATTGGTAAGTATAACGATATCATTCTTGATATCTTCAGACGTATTCTCAACTTTATTCATCGTCAACATTTTCAAAACATCGTCGACAAGGTCGATTATAGAATCAACATTGTGAAGAATATCAAGAAAATCCGTTTTACTAAAATACGTCCACTTCAACTTCGAATAAATTTCTCTCACTCTGAGCTTTATATGATCCGCCTTATCTTCCAAAGTGTCTATTTGCGTTGAAAAGTCTGCCACTTCTTCTCCTGCAAAGTACTTCGAAACGGCTTCTTTCATTATATCAGAAGCCTCCACACACAGTTTGGTATGCTCCAAAAGAAGTTCAAGTGGAGATTTGTAAGGAATAAGCTTGTTGAAGATATTCGCCATAAGCTCTCTCCTTTCTAATAATTTTGTTTTACAGCCAGAAGGATTATACCACAAATCGAAGTTTTGATAATACCGTGAGCATAAATAAGTTAAGACAAACAAAAAGCAGGCTTTCGCCTGCTTTCATACAATTATTCAATTTCTATTACTCTCAGACTTTCTCAAGATCAACAATTTTCACATTAACTCCCAAAACCTCCGTACCGGTTATATTTGTAACTTCCTCTTTTATCTTGCAACTAACTCTATTTGCAAAATCAATTAAGTTTGTTCCAAAGGTTGTCGTCAAATGTACAAGGAGATATATAGATTTATCCTGTAAACCGCCTTGTGGTTCCATTTCCGATTCTTTTATTTCTTTTGCAACCTTTTCAACGTTGATTGATTTTTTCAAATTTTTCGCTAATTTGTCTTCTTTGTCCAGACCAAGCAAATCACAAATTGTCCTAAAAGCTATCTCTTGATAGACTGTATCTTTAATTTCGATATATCCCATTCAAATCACCTCCTTACTGCTTCACATCAACAACATGTAAATTCAAATCCAATGATTCGATACCCATATGCTGTTTGAAATAATCTCTAATTTTGTCCAATATTTGTGAGTACAAACTTGGAACGTTAATACCATACTCAACACTTATGTA
>CAZOAS010000120.1:0-5357 GCA_964577745.1 uncultured Fervidobacterium sp. | reverse complement strand
CTGTCAGCACCGAAAATGTTTATTGTTGCATATTCGTTGTTATCGTAGTTATCAATGCCGAATAAATGATAATGTAATGGTATTATCCAGAATAAATAGCCGACTCTTTCTGGATCTGTCTCGTTCGGTCCCCATGATTTTATAAAGAATTTAATAGGATAGAATTTGTAATCGTACGAGACTACTTTTGCTTCATCAAGAGATATTTCGTATTCATTGAAATCTTGATCGTAGTATTTTATTCCTATAAGATCTTGTTCTACTTTAATTGCAGTAAGTCTTTCCATTGCTTCTTGTTCGTTCATTGCATAGAAACCTATTTTCCATCCTTCGTTTTGTGCGACGAACGATCTTGCCGTTCTTGATGTGGTAGTTCTAATATTTTTACCCTTTTCCAATATCTCATTGTCTACTCCAAAAACGAGAGCTTCTATATCTTCCGTCTCATTGCTGTACTGTTTCCATTCTCCATCAACTTGTGCATATTTTATTGTTCTAACAACAAGTTTTATAGACTCTGCAAGAACAAACTTATCATCGAGTTTTCTGCCCTTTGGGAGATATTTTGGAATAACTGTACCATCTTCTTTTTGTTCAACAACGTGTTTGTCTATAATTGCTAATTCCTTTCCATCATTGTATTTAACTTTTATTCTGCTTGGAAATAGCATAGATTTGAAGTTTTGTGTATAGTCTAACTTGTCTATGTAGCTAAGTTCTGGCAAGACGTACGGCGCCATTCTTGTTTTTAAATCATTTACTTCGTACTTGGAGAGAACAGTCGTTGGTTTTTTCAACGAATGATTGAGATTCTGTGTAAATGGATCATACGGTGCCAAAAAGTCTGCAAACAGCATTGCGATGTACATGATTATCAATACCCACATACCAAACATCGCAAGCTTATTCTTTTTAAATGCCCGCCACATCAATTGACCACGTGTAAGGAAAACTTCTTCAAAGTCTATCGAACCACTTTCATCTGCAGGCACATTAACTTGATTAAGGTTTTTCTTTTTTTCTTCGCTCATTGAGTCAAGCCCTCCTTATTCGTATCTGATTCTTGGGTCTACTGCCGCGAGTAATATGTCACCAACGAGGTTACCTAATACCAAGAGCACAACACTAATGACAGTACTTGCCATAACAACGTAGTAGTCTTTCTGTAGAAGAGCTTGATAGGTAAGTCTACCAAGACCTGGCCAAGAGAATATGGTTTCGGTAATAACAGCACCGCTAAGTAAACCTGCCAAACTTCCACCGAACATTGTAACAAGTGGATTTATGGCATTTCTTAAAGCGTGTTTATATATAACAACCCTTTCGGGCATTCCTTTCGCTCTTGCAAATTCAACGTAGTCTTCATTGAGAACATCGAGTAACGTACCTCTTTGATACCTCATCAATCCTGCAAATCCACCAAATGTGAGAGTAAATGCTGGAAGTTGTAATCTACGGAATATATCCAAGAATGCATTCCATACATCGAGTCGAACAGTCTCTGGACTGTACATACCAGCTACAGGGAACCAACCTGTACGTGCCGCCATGTACAGTAAAAGTAGTGCAAGAAAGAAACCAGGTAATGCTAGACCACTGAATGCAACAACGGTTAGTATTTTGTCAGTCAAGGTGTATTTTTTTAGTGCAGAAACAACACCAAGAATTATACCAATTATCCAAGAAAGTACGAATGAATAAAGCGATAATACGAATGTACCGAGTAACCTTTCAGAAATCAAGTCGATAACGGGTCTTCTATAGTAGAATGAATATCCGAAATCCAATCTGAGTAATTTACCAAACCAATAAAAATACTGAACAACAGCTGGTTTGTCAAGACCAAGTTCTTTTGCCATTGATTGAAGGGTTTCTTTTGAGATCGATGGGTCAAGCTTATACTGATCCAAGAATGTACCTGGTGATAACTGCATGAGCGTGAAGACAATGATCGTTATTATCCATAGTTCTGGTAACATTATTATAAGTCTGCGGGCTATATACTTGATCAAACCTGTTCACCTCTCCTCTATAAAAATAGTTACGGGTACAAAAAAATAGTTACGGGTTACAAGTTGAGAGTTACAGTAAAAATTATTGACTGTGGTTTCGAAGAATTGGTTTTATATTATGCATTACTTCATTATTTTTTAACTCGATACTTGTAACTAGTAACTCGAAACTTGAAAACCGGACTCCGGAGGTCCGTGTACCGGAGCCCGGCTGAGGGCTAATTTCTCAAATTATTATTCTTCTTTGTAGAGCCAGTCGAGGTTCCAAGTTGTACCGCCAAGGAGTGTTATCTTGACGTTCTTAACTGTGTTTCTCCATGCAAAGAGTCTTAAGCTGTTAACTGTGTAAATGAGTGGTATGTTTTCAGATGCAAGTTTTTGATATTTTGCCCAGTAGTCTTTAACTACGTTATCATCAAGGATTCTTACGTTTTCTCTGAATATCTTATCGATTTCTTTCTCAAAGTCTGGCAACCAGTATGCTTTTGCATCTACCCAGTCCGCTACTTGTGGTGAAAGGTTCCAGAAGTGGAGTGAACCGTCTACTGCCCAAACGTTTCTTCCACCTTGTGGTTCATCTGAACCTGTTAAACCGATGATTATAGCATCCCAGTCACCGACGTTGAGCATTCTGTTAACAAGTGTGTTGAAATCACCTGGAACAAATGTTACATCCATACCGAGTTGTTTGAGAGCTGCTGTAATGATGTTACCAATACCTTCGCGAACTGTGTTACCTGCGTTTGTTTCGATTATGAATTTAACTGGTCTGCCTTTGCTATCGATGAGTTTACCATTTTTATCCCAAGAAAATCCACCAAGTTTGAGTTCTGCTCTTGCTTTGTTGAGGTCGTATGGGTATTTAACTGTGACTTTTTCGTTGTAGTATGGTGATGCCATGGATACTGGTGACCATTGCTCCATTGCAAGACCGTTGAAGAGTGTATCGATCATCTTTTTCTTATCCATTGCGTATGCAACTGCTTTTCTGAAATGCACGTTTCTGAACCATTCTCTCTTTGCTTCGTCTTTGTTGTTCCAGTTGAATGTGATGAATTGTGTACCGTATGCTGGACCATAAGCGAGAACTGTTATGTTGAATTTCTTTTCATTTTCTTTGAAGTAGTTAAATTCAGTTCCTCTTGGTGAGTAGATATCAACTTCACCTTTTTCAAATGCTAATTTTTGTGCATCTTGTGAGGAGATGATTTTGTACACTACTTCTTTTAAGTATGGAAGTTGTGTTCCATTTTTGTCTTTCTTCCAGTAGTTTGGGTTTGCTGTGAATCTGACGAATTGGTCTGGTACGTATTCGACAGGAATGAATGGTCCCAAGCCGACGATTTCTTTCTTGTTTATTGAATCAACTGTCCAGAATTCTGCAAATTTCTTGTTCTTTACCCAGCTTTCGGCTTTGTGTTTTGGGAATATGTACATTCCACCGAGGTATCTGAGAGCAAGCCTGAATGGTTCTGGATAGTACATTCTAACTGTATAGTCATTTATCTTTGTTGCTTTTGGTAAGTGGCCATTTGTACTCTTTATAACATCTTTAAACGAGCTTGGAATATCTGGATTTGTGTATATTTCGTTGAGTGTGAATACTACGTCATCAGCAGTGAATGGTTGACCGTCGCTCCACTTTACACCTTTTCTGAGGTACCATATGATTTCCATACCGCTGTCTTTTGTTAGACGTGGACCGTCCCATTTTTCGGCAAGTGCTGGGTAGAATTTACCATCGATGGCTGATCTTTCAATTAGAGTTCCTCCCCAGCTCATGAACATAGCGATAACATCCGAAGAGCTTGTTTCTTTTGAAACTGTATCGTTTACCGTTCTTGGACCGCTGAGTGTTGGGATGATGAGTGTTCCACCTTTTTTACCGGTTGCGTCGAAACCAATGTAGTTAGCAAATGCAAAGAAAACAAACAGAGAAACCAAAAGTGTTACGAGAACCTTCCTCATACCTACACCTCCCTTTTATCTACCAGGTAACATGCCACCTGGTGATTTGCAGAAACTGATTTCATTGCTGGATATTCCTTATCACATATGTCCATCCTGAACGGACATCTTGGATGGAAGAAACAACCACTTGGTCTTGCGATTGGACTTGGTACGTTTCCTGTGAGTATTATTCTCTTTCTTTTCTTTTCAATTGCTGGATCTGGTATTGGTGATGCAGACAACAACGCTTTTGTGTATGGATGAACTGGATTATCAAAGACTTCGTTTACATCACCCATTTCAACTATCTTACCAAGGTACATGACCGCAACTTTGTGGCTTATAAATCTGACAAGTGCCAAGTTATGGGATATAAATACGTAAGTTAAGCCTAAATCAGCTTGGAATTTCAACAAAAGATTAACTATCTGTGCTTGAACGGAAACATCAAGTGCCGAGGTTGGCTCGTCAAGGTATATGATTTCTGGATCAACGCTCAATGCACGCGCAATAGCAATTCTTTGCTTTTGTCCACCACTGAATTGGTGTGGATATCTATCCATATGGAATGGCTTTAATCCAACCATTTTCAACAGTTCAATTGCTTTATCGTTTGCTTCTTGTTGATTTTGTACAATTTTATGGAACAACATCGGTTCTGTCAAAATTTGTCCAACGGTCATTCTTGGATTCAAAGAACCTATAGGATTTTGGAAAACTATTTGCATCTTTCTTCTAAATGGAAGTAATTCTTCTCTTGATAATTTTGAGATATCTTTTCCAAGAACTTCTATTTTTCCATCAGTTGGATCTATCAACCTTAACATTGTTCTTGCTGTTGTTGTCTTTCCACATCCAGATTCACCAACGAGTGCAAATGTTTCACCACGTTTTACTTCAAACGAAACGTCATCGACTGCCTTAACATCAGCAACATGTTTTTTAATAAGAAAACCTTTGTATATGGGAAAGTATTTTTTTAGATTTTCCACTTTTATTATCGTTTCTGGTGTTTTATCAGGCATTTACATCCCCTCCAGCTTCTACAGGGTTAAAGCATCGTACGTAGTGTCCTGGTTCAAGTTCTTCGAACTTTGGAAGTTCTTTGGCGCATCTGTCGAGTCTTCTTGGGCATCTTGGAGCAAATGGACATACATCTGGAACATCTATCATTCTTGGTGGTTGACCTGGAATTGCTTCGAGTTTATCTTGTTTTATATCCACCCTCGGAATTGATTTGAGCAACATGTTTGTGTAAGGATGCATCGGTTCATGGAAAAGGTCCTCTGCAGGTGCAAGTTCCATCTGTCTTCCACCGTACATGACCATTACTCTATCCGCCATAGCCGATATAACACCAAGATCATGGGTTATAAAGAGTGTTCCTGTTCTTAA
>CAZOAS010000119.1:0-5403 GCA_964577745.1 uncultured Fervidobacterium sp. | reverse complement strand
ATAACTCCTTCTCTCCTTTGAACAAATACTCAAGTACGCTCACTGTTAAACTTTTCCCAAACCTTCTTGGTCTGGATAAAAATACGTATTGACTTTTACTTATCATTTCATATATATGTTTTGTCTTGTCAACGTATATAAAATCTCCAAGCGCTATTTTTCTAAAATCATTTATACCTATCGGTAAGTTTTTCATCTTTAACACCTCTTTGAAGATTTTTCTAAACCGATGGACGCGATGGCATAGAGAAAGACCTCTTTGACAGTTCTTAGAATTATTATAACACGTTGTCAAAAATAGGAGAATATGGAAACCAATTTAATAAAAATTAAGCAACGCTTTTGAACATTGCCGGTTTTTATTGAATATATTAGATAAAGTCAACACGTTTAGATTATCTCGTCACATAATCATCCTATCAAACCACATAAAAGTAAGGTTTTTGGAAAAGGCATTATCTTGGCAAAAGATATCATAATGTCAGTTGGAAATACACGTGTCTTACCAGTTTGATTTTTTGGACATATTTGGCAATAGATTTCCTTTTGGCTTATGATAATAAAAAAACTCAGGTCGAGCCTAAAGGCTCGACCTGATTTAAGACTATTCGGCAATTGTTTGGCAATTTGTTAATTTTTTTTACTCTCCTCTTTGACCAAAGAGTGTCCACCAAGCATAAAGTGGTTGTTCTTCGCTTCCAAAATTTCTTCCCTCGAAATCATCGACAACAGTCCATGTACTACCACTCTTGATAGTACCTTTTATTGGAATTTTGTATCCGTTAATCGTTGCCGTTCCTTGAACAGTAACATCCACTTCATTTTCTTCTGTTAATATACCAACCACAACCTGACCAGCTAAATCAGATAAGTCATAAACTCTCTTTTTCTCATAAGTCAAGACTCTATACGACTCAGAAGCGAAAGGATCCGTTACTACTAACATTGCTTCTGGAAGATCCGTGTCAAATTCTACAGTGAAAGTTGAAGTAAATGGAACGATGAAAAGTAATTTTTCTGGGTCAAAAATCCACGACATTTCTTTTGTATGATCTGTCTGTCTTTCTTCTTCCATCCTCAACGCTATCGCCCAGTTACCAGTATCACTAACTCCATCTAATGGTGCAAGTGCTCGTTCCCAATGATCAGGGCCACCTATAAAAGCTTGAACTATGTCATTGTCAATCTGATAAAATTCTGCTATTCCATCAAAATTTGTTTTTGCGGCCAGTAATCGCCCTCTTGTATCTCTTATCTGCACAAAAACAGTTGGAACACCAAATTCTAAATTAGCATCTGTAACAAGGAAAGTTACCTTTTCGTATCCTCCCGTTGTTGGTAATGAGTCAGCAAGAGCAGAGTTTAGCTTTAATAATCCTGCTCCTGAATCGTTATCCCAACCCTCTTTATCTATATCTTGTGCTGTGTTTTCAATGAGTTTTCTTATTTGCCATACCTTTGCATCTGGGAATTTTTGCAATAACACTGCTATAGCACCTGTTACATGTGGAGCTGCCATCGATGTACCTTGGTAATAATCGTATGTCCCATCATTCGTTGCTCTGACGTTTCCGTTATGACCTTCGTATCCCAAACTTTCCGGTCCTGGTACGGTTGAAAGTATTGTTACGCCAGGAGCACCGATAGTTACCATATCACTCCTGCTTGAGAAATTAACGGTTCTATAAAGTCCACCATTGTATTCCACTGCTGCAACTTGTATAACCCCCGGGTAATTAGCCGGATATTGATGATGAGAATCAGAGTGATTGTTTCCTGCCGAACATACCATAGCAACGTTGTTAGCCAATGCATAATCAAATGCTGCTTTCATTGTATGGCTGTATCCCCAACCACCCCATGAGTGGTTCATAACTTTCGCACCGTGGTCAACAGCCCAGATTATACCTGCTGCAACAAAATCGTCACCAACATAACCATTTCCACCGACTTCTGCTGGATCATCAAATATCACGATAGGCATTATCTTTGCGTTTGGAGCAACACCAACGATACCTTTTCCATCTTTCTTCGCCGCAATTGTACCAGCAACATGCGTACCGTGTGATCCACCGTAAGACGAATCAACGCCTTCTGGAAGTTCTTCGTCAAAATATGGCCTATATCCAACTATAACCTGTCCTTCTAAATCCGGATGCGTTCCATCGACTCCTGAGTCAACGACAGCAACGATTATATCTGTTCCGCTTGCTTCATCCCAAAGCTCTTTAGTTATTCCCATTGCTTCAAGTCCCCAGAGTTCGTTACTTAGTTCTTCATCATAATCTCTTGTGCTTGTTAAACCAACTTTTGTTTTCTTGAACAACTCTGGACTTTTCTCCACTCTCGTTGGTTTTATCAACTCGCGTTTGTAACTGGGTTCCACGTATCTGATTCCTGTTATTCCTAATGTCCTAATTTTCTTGTAAGCGTCGGCCACTTTACCGTTAAACTTGATAGAAACGACCTTTATCTGAGGTATTTCAAGTACTATCGTCCCATCGAGAGCTTTGACTATTGTATCAACAGCTTTTCTATCATCGTAACCTACCAATATTTTTCCATCTACATATTCTCCATCTTTTAATTCACCAAAAATTACACTATAACCTTTCGGTTTGGTTATCTTGCTCAAATCAAATTTCGGTTCAAAAGTCGACTTTTCTTGTGTGCGTGGTTCAAAATTTGATGTTTTTGGATTTGTACAAGAAAATATTAAAAGGATAGCAATTATTACAGTAACAACAAAAAGCATCTTTTTCATTCAAATCCCCCCTTTCTCAATTTTCACCAGTAATAAAGCGATGGTAAACATCTGTTCTAATATTACCAAGGCCGAAGATATTGGCATCATCAACTAATATAGAGAGTGCCCTGGACCTGTCTGTGGGGTCAACAATATGAGCAGCTAATAGCTCATTACCCCATTCGTATGTTTTGTAAGCTTGCAATTTATCGTACGGATACCAACTTGCTGTTGCAAAATCTATCCACGCCCATGGTTTGCTCGAGGTTCTCTTTGTATAATGGTAATCACTGAACTTCATTGATACAGAAGGATCAGGTGTTCCTAAATTTGAATTTCGACCTGTTGTAGGATCAGTGCCAAGTGAGTAATAGCAATAATCATTCACAACTAAGTCATACAACCATATATTAAAGTAATAAACTGGATTTCCTTCAGCAGTTGCATTAATTCCCGAGAATGTCCAGCTAAATGTTGGATCTCTTGGGACATTTGTTGATCCATTTAATGGAGAGTTGTATGTTACTTGCAATAACGGGAGTGGTATCACATCACCAATTACTGTACGTGGTGCTTCATAACCATCGTACACTGACGAAACTGCGTACCAAACTCTCTTTCCAACCGCGAGTTGAGCGGAATAATCAGAGTACGAAGAAGCACTATTAGGTACCGTTGCTATTGGCTGGAATGAACTTCCGTTGAAAGATCTATAAATTCGATATGCCTTCGGCTGAGTCTTACCAGACTCAGGATACCATGGCCTCCAGAATACTCTAATGAATAAGTTTGTACCTTGTGGTGCTGCTGTTGGCTTTGGATCTTTTTTACCGTAATATTCCACATACTGTGCCCTTGTGTAAGAGACTATGTTATAATCTGTTGGTGCTATGGTTGTATATTTCTCAACTATGTATGGATCGATTACTTGTGCTGGTGTTCTTGCAACATAAACGTATATTATCTTTTCGTATCTGTTATCGTTCATATCGTAAACATCAATATAAACTGGTGTCAATCCTTCAAATTCTTTGACAGATTGTGTTGCTGAGATATTTCCGCTGTATCCTATTGTCCTTGGAGCTGTAAACGTTCCTGTACCAGGTACACCACCAACTTTAACGTACCAAAGGTTAAGTGAATACTCTGTGGCTGTTGCTGTACCAGTTGCAACTATATTATCTGTACTTATAACAAATTCTTGATCTGAAAGATTAACACCATTGCTATCTTTCAACTGAACTGACAGCTCAAATGGCTTTTCCGAACTTGTTGGTCCAATCTTTGCAACTTTCAATTGTGTTTCAAACTCGAGTAACTGACCATGTTGCAATCTTAAACCTTCGATGTAAGTCTTGGCGTAACCATTTTTCTCGATAATGACATCGAAATCTGTGGAATCGGAAAGATTTATACCAAAAAGTTCAGCCTTACCGTTTGCATCTGTCGTTGTTTGTGAAACAATGGAATTACCTTTTTTCAATTTAATAGTTGCACCAACTGTGGCTGGTCCACTCTTGTAATCTGTCACGTAAATCCTTAAGAAAGCAACACCATCGTACGGTGCACTAACTTTGAATGAAGTTGTGGTTTCTCCACCTTTACCGTCAGATAGTTTTAGAGTTACCGTTTGAGGTTCAGACACTTTTTTAGTTGGGAACCAATAATACTTGCTTCCAATCAAAACACCAGGTCCAGATATCTTTTGAATAGTCACAGGATCACCATCTGGATCAACAACGTATTCTGAGAGTTCCATTTGTACGGTTCTACCTACGTTTGTAACCTGATCTGGTATTCGTACTTGTGGTGGAAGATTTGTAATCGGAGCTGGAACAAGTGTTATTTCTATATGAGTAAAGGAGTACGCTCCTTTAGAATCTGTTGCCCTGATCAAAAATTGATACAATCCAGGTTGCCTTCCTGTTGTGTTCCATGTAAATACCTTAGAAGATGTTATCGTTGCTCCGTATGTTTCGCCGACAATCGAGAGAGTTATTTCATCTTCTTCAGAATCTGAGACTTCTTCAGATAAATCAATTTGGACAGTCTCCCCGACTTGTTTCGATAATGTGTAAGTACCTTGCTTCCATGAAGGAGCACTATTTGGTGCTTTTGATATAATGACTACCAAACCAGCTTCAGCTTCTCCACCTTTTCCATCGGATGCTTTGAGAATAAATTCATACGTACCTTCAGAAGCTGGCGTAAAGCTTAGTTTGTTGTTTGTGATGTTTGCTTCTACACCCTCGGGTTTCTGTTTGATGGTAACTGTTACAGTATCGCCATCTGGATCAGAGACCTTACCAGCTAAATCAAATGAAATAGCTTGTCCAACTGTTCCGGAAACTGTGTAACTCGGTTGCGTCCACTTGGGTGGTTTGTTTAGTAGTTCAGTACACGATGTCAGAGTAATTAGTAAGACAACCGCAAGGAAAATCAAACTATACTTTTTCACCTTAGATCCCCCCTTTTGAAGTGGTTGAGTTGAAATACAATTCTTATTATATCAAAACCTGTATTTTAACGTCAATATAGATTTGCTTTTATTTTATCGAAACTTTACTTAATCACGCTTCTTTTACGAATTGCTCAAGTAATTTCAACGTATTTTCGTAATCTTTCTTGTTTATCATAGATATAGGACTATGGATGTA
>CAZOAS010000118.1:4247-5406 GCA_964577745.1 uncultured Fervidobacterium sp. | reverse complement strand
TCTTAGAGGTTCAACAGCGTTGTGATGTAAGACTTTGGCACCAAAATACGATAATTCATCAGCTTCTTCGTAACTCAAGTTTCTAATGGTGTTGACAGTGCCGGTAATCTTTGGGTCACCGGTGAGAAAACCGGGGACATCCTTTACAAGCACAACACCAAGAGCATCAAGACTGTAACCAAGCACCGTTGCTGTGTAATCACTCCCACCGCGTCCAAGGATAGTTATATTTCCATCCACATCCGATTTCCCATAAAAACCCGGTACAATGAAATCACCGTGTTCCCATTCTTCGAAATTGCTTTCAATTATCGATTTAGTTTTTTCAAGTAATACATTTGAATTGCCGTACTTCCCGTCAGTTAAGATGAAATTTTCTGGATACATTATCTTGAAATTCAAATCTTCCATGTAATTTCTCAATATAACCGCACTCCATCGCTCACCTGAACATAAAACCCTATCACGCACAAAATCTGGAATCTTACCAATCATCTTAGAACCGACAAGCAATTTTTCAATTGAATATATCTCTCTTTTCAAAATTTCTAATGTATGATAATCATCTGCAACAAACTGTTTATGAATCTCAAAAAGCTCACCAAGAAAATGCTCAACATCAAGAGTTTCAAAATTATCTAATGCTTCTAATAGCTTGTTAGTTATACCTTTAATAGCACTTACAACGATTACAAAATGAATATCTCTCATCTTTTCTTTCAATTCAAAAAATGAACGCGCAATCTTTTTCATATCTTGTGGATTTGCTAGTACAGAACCACCAACTTTAAAGACAAGAAAGTTACCTTTTTCCACTCTTACTTCGCCTCCTTAAGTAAAAAATTAAAATTTAAATTTAACGATTGAAAAATCGGGAAATTGTGGTATAAAAAAAGCGGTCGGGTTTTTTCCAACCCGACCGCTGATTTTTTCAGCACCAAAGAGGTGTACCTAACTCCTCCAGCGGTCGGTACACCACATCATCATAGCCATCATATTAATTGAAATATTTACATTTGAGGTATATTGAAGAAATTTTTCCATAGCAAACCTCCGAAACCTGAACCATGTAGCCGAATTTGTGGTAAACTTTTTTATGTGATTATACAACAAATTTTGGAAAATGCAATAGGTGGTGGACAAACAGTAAACAGTGAAC
>CAZOAS010000118.1:0-4147 GCA_964577745.1 uncultured Fervidobacterium sp. | reverse complement strand
TAATAATAATAATAATAATAATAATGATTTCACCGATCACCGATCATCGATAACCAATCACCGTTCACTGATAACCGATAACCGATAACTGACCACCATTCACCGATAGGAGTGATATCATGGATGAAATTTGGAAGATGTGGAACTTCAGAGGTATTGTCCAAGGCGTTGGATTTAGGCATTTTGTAAAAAACGTTGCAAGGGCTATCGGAGTACGTGGATACGTAAAAAACGAAGACGATGGTAGCGTAACCGTTGTCGCAGGTGGTAATAGAGAACAAATAACTGAATTATTTAGAAGAATTATGGAAGGTAACGGATGGAGTTACATCTCAGACTACGATGAAAAAGATTTACAAAAACAAGATTACAGAGATTTCCATGTGGAATTTTAAAAAAGGAGTTGATTTCATGAACGCGGTGTGTTATGGACTACAGTGGGGGGACGAAGGAAAAGGTAAGGTAACAACATACCTTTCGAAAGATTTCGATTATATAGTTAGATACAGTGGAGGAAGTAACGCAGGTCATACCGTAGAATACGGTGATTTTAAACTTGTCCATCATCTTGTACCTTCTTTCGATGTAAGGTCTAACACAAAAGGTTACATAGCAAACGGTGTAGTTGTTGATTTTGAAGTGCTTGTACATGAAATAGAAGAACTAAAAAAACTGGGATTTGATGTTTCTGAGAGAATTAAAATCTCCGCATTAGCACATGTGGTACTTCCAGTGCATAAAATGTTGGATGAAAAGATAGAAAGTGTAAAGGGAGATAAAGCGGTAGGTACGACCAAAAGAGGTATCGGCCCAGCTTATGCTGATAAAGTACACCGTATTGGTTTACGCGTTGCAGATTTTTCCAATCGATCGTTTGCAATGGAAAAACTTGAATTCGTGTCTTACATGTACAAAAATCTTTACGGAATTGAGTGGAATGATTACGAAAGGTTATTTGAATACTACGGAAAAATCTCCAGTTTTGTTGTTTATCCGTTTGAAATGATAAAGGTTTTTAATAACTCCAAAGTACTTTACGAAGGTACACAAGGTGTACTTTTAGATGTCGATATGGGAAGCTATCCGTATGTGACCGGAAGTTACTGTAGTACAACAGGTGTTGAGAGTGGAATCGGTTTTCCTGCTAAAATAGACAGAAAAATAGGGGTTTTCAAAGCATACGTGACAAGAGTTGGTGAAGGCCCATTTCCGACAGAACTGTTTGGTGCCGAAGCTGAAGAGTTGAGAAAAGCAGGTAAAGAATACGGTGCAACAACAGGTAGACCAAGACGTTGTGGTTGGCTTGATTTACCACTGCTGAAATACGCTATAGAAATATCTGGATGCACAGAGATGATAATGACGAAAGCCGATGTATTATCTGGAATGGATAAAGTTAAAGTTGGTGTGAGATATAAGATCAATGGAAAAGACATTGAGATTCCAAACGATGTCTCATCACTTTCAAATGTTGAGGTTGAGTACGTAGAATTCGATGGATGGAAAGATTTAAATGACACGAACTTCGAAAAATTCTGTAAATTTATCCAAGAAGAAACAGGTATAAAAATATCGTATATATCAACAGGTGCGAAGATAGATGAAATAATTAAGTTATGATATGTTCGGGAGATGCATTTAATGATAACAATCCGATTTTTTGGTTCGTTGTGTGATTTGACAAAAGGTAAACACGTTTTTGAGGTTGATCCTGGAGTAAATCAAACGATAAAAGATTGCATAGAACGCCTCGGTGTTCCTCACACCGAGGTTGCTTTTATAACTTTGCGAAAGAACTTTGTTGATTTTTCTAAGATAGTTGAGGATGGAGATCTGTATTGTGTTTATCCTGTTTATCCGTATTCTTTTGAAATCGATAGTGAATTCCTTCTAACTCCTAAGTTTACTGGAGAACCAAAGTTTATACTTGATATACACCTTGGTAAACTTACACGTTTACTTCGTATGTTTGGGATTTATGCTGAATTTGGTATTGTTGATGATACTAGTATAGTTGACAGAGCAAAAAAAATAGGTGGAATAATTCTAACACGAGACAGAAAGTTGTTGATGAAGAAAGACATCGTATTTGGCTATGTTGTACGTAGTGATTTTCCAGAAGAACAGTTCAAAGAAGTTTACAGAAGATACGATCTAAAAAATTGGATAAAACCGTTTTCAAGGTGTCTTGAGTGTAATGGTAATTTGGTACTTATTGATAAATCATTCGTTATTGGTAAAGTACCTCCAAGGGTCTTTGAAACGTACGATGAATTTGCAATCTGTGATGGATGTGGAAAGATTTACTGGGGTGGTAGCCATTACGAACATATGTGTGAGCGCATGAAATCGCTGTTGGATTAGAACTAACTTTTGGAAACTTACCACCTTATATACCTAAACGATAGTGTATAGCTATACGTATATTACTATTATTATTATATATAGGGGTGGTAAGGTGGTAAGTTTACACAAACGTAACACAGAAAATTAGTATCTATGCGCCTTTAGGTAAATATTACAACTTACCACCTTTTTGTTACAACTTACCACCTGTGGTAAGTTTCTTCCAAAATATAAGTATTCAAGCGGTTTTTGAGGTGGTAAGTTTCTTTAAAATGCATGGATAAATGTTTTTTTAGAGTTTTCTTAGGCTAAAATCAAGAGAAAAAAATCACAAATGGTAAGTTTGGTAAGTTTCTTTATTGAGAATCATTCTCATTTACATATAGGTTGTTGGCTAATTTTTATAAACCATATATATAGTATGAAAAAACTTACCAGAGGTGGTAAAAACCTACCAAAAACTTACCACTAACTTACCAGAAACTTACCACATCGCAATATATCGAAAAAGAAACTTACATACACAATTAGTAGTAGTATTTTTAATAATAAAAAGATAATTGTTTAATAATTAATATGGCTAAAAAAGTTAGCTTACCGATCTTCAGTTTTGATGCTCTTTTTAGGGACATGCTTTGTCAGACTGAAATGTGTTCAAAATATCCTTTTTTTGTTGTATAATAATACCGTACACGGATAGGTGTATAAAAATCGATTAGCGAAGTAACTAAGAAAAGTCGAAAGTAGCAACGATAAACGATAATTGAAAGTTAATTGATTGCAAGGTGAGAGAAATTTATGAAAATAAGTATAAGGTTATTGTTTTATGTTATGACACTTGTCAGTGTTATATTGTTTGTTTTCACATATAAATATGTTCAAAAATTGAAATTAGAACCTATTGCGACCATAGAAGGAGTGTATGGCAGTTTTGTTTTAAATAACCAAAGGTTTGAATCGCCTGTTGAATTGCAACCAGGAAGGTATACGGTAGTAGGAGCTTCAGTTATCAAGCTCTTCAACGGTCGAATGAAAGTTGTTAAATTACCACATTTCGAGGTGGAAGTTGTATGGGAGAAGTAAGGTTAGTCGAACCGGTGAATCTTATAATTTTTATGTTTTCTTCTCATCTTGATTATTGGTTTAATCAAGTAAAGGATGAACTTGTCAAAAATTTTGGACCGATTGATTACGTGAGTGGAGATCTTGATTTTGAAAAGTATACGCTTTATTACAACGAAGAGATGGGTTCTGGAATCGTTGGTAGACTTATCAGCTTTGAAAGATTAATTCATCCATCGTTGCTTGCACAGATAAAGATTAAAACGAACGAGATAGAACAGAAATTCTCTGTGGATGGTAAAAGAAGATTTAATCTTGACCCGGGATACATGCACCATATGCAATTTGTGCTTGCAACTACTAAAATGTGGCCACATAGGATATACATCGGTCATGGTATATACGCTGAACCAACACTTATGTACATCAACGGTCGGTGGAAAGATTACGATTTTACATATCCAAACTACAAAGAAGAGGTTTACAAAGAAGAACTCAATAAAATAAGAGAACTCTACTTGGAAAAAAGAAAGAAATTCTTGAAGTGGAGAATTATGGGTAATTACCGGACCCCGGAGTCTTGACTTCGAAATCCGAAAAGAATTCACTCGCGACCCAACACTTGAAACTCGTAACTACTTCTGGATTCCAGATTCCGGACTTCGGATTCCAAAAGTTGAGGTGTTTCAGTGAGAAGATTTTGTACTACAGGACCTGTTGATAAACACTCTTGTTATTA
>CAZOAS010000117.1:0-5423 GCA_964577745.1 uncultured Fervidobacterium sp. | reverse complement strand
CTCTGTATCCGTGCATTAAAATGCGGGGTTTTAGAGCCGAGAATTTCTATAAGAGATCCCTTTCGATTTACCGACGATTTTTATATACGAAGGTGACATAATTCTTACACCGTTGATTGATGTAAGTGAATATATGCTCTTAGCCACACGGTTTATAAATTCAGCCTCGTTAAGCGTTGTCATAATATATTCGATGTGTGATAGAATGTTTTTATAATGTGAGTTAATCTTCTCTAAGGTGATACCTTCTAAATAGATATTTTCCATAATTCTCAGCTCCTGAAAAATATTTTTCACAACTTCTCAAACTAATTATCGCCCATAAGAGTCTAATATTTTAGAAACGATGGAAAGGAGTAATTTTTTATGCTAAGAGATGGTTTTTCTTTAGTAGAGAGTATGGTAGCGATATTCTTAATCGCCCTGGTTTTTATGGTAATCGCTTCGGGGTTATCTGGGGTTTTGGTTACGATAAGTTCTATTCAAAATATGCAACGTACAACGGAATTTGAAAAGTTTATAGCAAGGTGGGTGTACATACAGTCAGATTTGTCTGTCGCAAAAGATGATATAAACAAGGCATTTTATGGCACTACAAATCCTTCGAATTATCCACAGGTAAAGAGTGTTACTACACAGTCGGTCGGTACATATTTTGATAAATTCACCTTCGAGATCGAGTATCTTCCTGGAAAGATAAAGTCTTTTTCAGTCTATAAGTATAAAGCATATTGAAATTTTGTGAGGGATGAGGTATGGATTTAACTTTTTCAGGTTTGCTAACAACTATTATTATCTTTACGATAATCTTTGCTATGCTCGGGTTGATTTTCGATATAACGTTACGTGTGTTGAATGAACAGAAATTGTATTCTGAGTTTTATTCCGAAGCTCAGAGGATAACGGATATCGTTGATTTGTTACTTTCTCAAAGCGTGTGGACAGATAGACTCACCGCAAGTGGTAATTCTCTAACTTTGGATTTTTTTGTTCCGTCTGGTTCTTCTGTTGTAAAGCAACTGAAAGTGCTAAGGATAGAAAATTCTGTTGTGACTTTCGATGGAAAGAAGATAGCGGATATATCAGATGTGGTCAAAGCGGTTACATTTACTTTAGAAGAGATACAAGGTAAGAAATATGTCATGATGAAGATAGAACCTGTGAATAGTAAGTACAATACTTATTTGGTACCTGTTATGACCTCTTTGAGTGAGGGAAATTAGAAAATCGCCAATTAGGTGGTGATATTATGAAAAAAGGTTTTGCAACAGCGATAGTGTTAATATTCCTTGTTATTTTCAGCGTGATTTTGCTCAGCATTTACGAAATTGCACAAAATTACAGACAGAACGCAATACGCATGAGTCTATCAGCACAGCTCGATACGGATGCTTTAAATATACTCAATTGTGGGATTGGATATCTCAGAAGTAAGAGTATAGGGATTATGGGATTCAACGTAACGTTTACTCAGGATACTCCAAGTTGGTTTGATAACGATTATATGAGCAAATTAAACGATAGTTGGAAGACTTTTGTAACGCAAAATGTTAAGAAAAATTCAGTGTACAAGCTCCTTTCTTTGAATCCGTCATCTAATTTTTCTGTAGATTCAACTTTGGCAAGTGAGATAAGTGAGTACAAAAATTCCAGAAATCTTAATTCAGTTGAACTTTACGCCTTTGAACTTTCCAGATTGAGCTTATTCTTAGTTTCAAGAGTTGAGAGAAACGGTATGACAACGTATGCATACGGTATCGTCGGTTCAAAATTACTCAATCAGTACATATACTTCACAAACAAAGAAAAGTTACCAACTGGTACAACGATATATTTCAAATCTGGTGAGCTTATAGACGGGCCGATGAGAACCCATGACTATATAAACATAAATAACACAGGTGGGAAACCAACGTTTCTCAGTACGATAGAAGTGCTCGGAATAAAAGACCAAAACGGAAATATAGTTCCAACCGCTAATTACCAAAATTATGCTAATTTGCAAGGTAATCCACCTTATAGGATTCTTACCCAACAGGAAATCGATACACTTAGGTTTGACCTGATTAAACAAGAATATAAATTGGCGATAAACACCCTTGTAAACACGTACGACTTTGCAAAGAACAATCCCAATTCTTTGACAGGACTAAAGTTTACTGGTGATATTACGGTAAGTTTCAACCATGGGCAAGGTAATGCAAATTACGATGTAAAGATATCGCAAGGGAACGTTGACTATATAATCACATGGGAACCATCTGGTCCTCCAAAAGCACGTGTAAGAAAACAAGGTGGTGGACAACCGGAAGAATTTGTCTTCAATTTTAATGGAGTTATATATTCAACCGGGAATATGACTGTGGATGGTCCAACAAAGCTTTCAACGTACAAGGGAAATTACACACTTTATTCAGAAAACGATTTGATACTTAAAGATAGACTAATTCCGGCTCAAGCATATAATGCTCTCTTTAGTGCGAATGAGCATGGTATCAACGGTGATACGATAACAGTGCAGCAAATACAACAAATTAAAGATTTTTCATCCTCAACAGAGACATCTTCTTTGAATCTAATTGGAGAAAAGAACGTGCGCATAGCAGAAAAGTTGGACAATATGAAAATTTTCGCCAGCATATTTGCCTTCGATGGTTCATTTACTGTGGACAATTACAACAGTGGAAATGCAAACGGTCAACTTTTTGTATTCGGTAGTATCATGCAAAATGTAAGGGGACCAGTTGGTACATTTAATCCATCAACTGGTCAAACGTCGACCGGATATTACAAGACATACGTTTACGACCCAAGAATTGTGACTGGTGCATATCAGCCGACGGGAACACCGACGAAATCAGGAACTATCAGGTTGTTCGTGCTTGGGTTAGCAAAGTAATAACACAGTTAGCAGGATTAAATTACTCTCCACCACCGGTTACGAAAAGATAGTATTTTTCTGGTTCAACAGCCATAGGCGAGATAACTCCATTGTAATCAGATACAATGCTTAGAGATAGTGAATTATTTTCCTCATCTCGCCACTCTGCAGCAACAAGCTCCGGTGCCCATTCGTAGGGTTTGTTCGCTTGGAGTTTGTTGTCTGTTAATCCATACCAGTTGTAATCCTTGAAATCTATTTTCACGTCTCTATCTTCTGATTTGAAAATGATTGCTCCCTCTGAGTTTACCGGATAATGATATTTCTTGTTCACAGTCATGTCGTAAAGACAAATCTCGTACCAGTAAGTTACATCGTAATCTTCGAGCCCGACAAATCGCCAAGAAAATGTTGGTGTTAGTGAAACATTCGTTGCGTTGTCCGATGGTTGGACATCTGATATGCCAAACAATGGTAATACAACAACACTGCCGAGTATCGTTTTTGGACTTTCTAAAATTCCATATATACTGCTTACAGCATACCAAATACGCTTTCCAGGGATGTTCTCACCTGAGGAGTCGATGAATGAATCTGTATCATTACCTACGACGGCTATTTTAATAAATTTTTTACCGTCGTACGAACGGTATACAGCATAACCGGTGGGTTTATCTGTACGCAAAGTTTGTGAGCTATCTTCCCACTTCTTCCAACTGATTATGACATAAGCGTTTGAAAATTTTGAACTGAGAGTGTAATACTTAATCTGCGTATTTATGTTGTAAGCGTATATTGAAGGGTTTTTGCCTTCAACATAGTAAGGACTTATTTTAAAATTTATAAAACTAACAAAATATAAAGGAACCACAAGTTCGTATCTGTTATCATTCTCATCGTAACAATCTAAGAATAGATATGTCTTTCCACTGAACGATGCTGTATCAACAGTTCCTTTTAAGTTATTCCCAGAAGCGTAAAGTCTTGGTGATGCGAGAGCTTCGGCACCAGGTGGGTTACCAATTTTCGCATACACAATAGAAATTGGTAAGTTATCACTCTTTGCTTGAGCTTCTATGTAAAGACTTAAGCTCCGATTGATTGTATAAACACCATTTTTGTCAGGTTTGTATTCTGAAGTCTTTAATTCTGAGTCGAATAATTTAAAAGATATTTCCATGTTACTCTTGGCTGAATTATCAAATTTCGATTTTCTCAAAGTTGTATTCAAGTTAAGTGAAGTGTGGAGTGATAATATATCAATAACGGTTCTTGCGTGATTTTCTTTCTCTATTTCAATTTTGTACGGTCTGTTCAATTTCAAACTTTCGAAAATTGCTGTACCATTTTCATCTGATCTTTTGATTATTTTTCCATCTTGTGTGTATAAAGTCACGGTTGCGTCTTGCACTAACGGACCCGAGTTGTACTCCGTTATCACCAATTTTACGTATCCAAACTCTTGGTTATTCACAATAACGCAGCTATTTACCAATAACATCAGAATCAAAATTGCTATTGTTATTTTTACTATATCATTCAGCATTTCCAAACACCGTCCACCATTCAGAAATTTTATCACTCAAGATAGTTTGAGTAGCATCTTTTAAAATCACACCGCTTATCGGAATCTTGATATCGTTTAACTCTATTTCACCGTTAATCGTCAAATTTGACGTGGCTTTTTGTGGTATAGTCGCTTTAATTCGATATATTCCGCTGAAACTGGAAAAGTCATGTGTATTAATGGAAGAAAAGTCAACTTCTTTTTCTACCTTCGTTTTCCCAGAGTTTGTTAGCTTTTCAAAAATAATCTTTAAATTTTCCGGTTTGGTTATTAAAGTCAAAATTGCTTTAGAACTGAACTTAACAAATAAATCACCAGATTCCGAATCTATATTTAATGTCTTCTCAAATTGTCTTTCTTCCGCTTTTCTGTAACAAGTGTTTGGTAAACCAGTTTTTTCAACACTATCCGGTCCACCAACTATGATATTATAATTTCCCAACGCAATGTGATAAAAATTGGCAACTCCATCTTCGTTAGTTTTGGCAAAATATCTCACATTTCTTCCATCTTTTGATTTTCCAATCAATGAAACAAAAACGGATGGTAATTTCCAAGTACCGTAAGCATCACTAACAGCAACCGAAAAATTTGATCCTCCATTCTGAGGTAAATCCTGTTCAAGTGCATTTGCATGCAAAAGACCGTATCCGGAACGTTCATCTATACCATTTTCGTCGATGTCGATGGCAGATTTTTCGAGTAACATCCTAATTTGCCAAGGCTTTGCTTCTGGATATTTTTGATACAATAACGCAACAATACCAGAAACATGCGGTGTTGCCATGGAAGTACCGGACATGAATCCATAGTAACCATCGTTATCTTCACTTACAAAAGAATTTTTATCATATCCTTCAGAATTTTTTTGGGGCATCGTGGAGAGTATATCTCTTCCAGGTGCAGAGACTGTTAACATTGGACTTCCACTTGAAAAGTCCGCTGTTTTTATCTTTCCACCGTTGTATTCAACAG
>CAZOAS010000116.1:0-5496 GCA_964577745.1 uncultured Fervidobacterium sp. | reverse complement strand
TCACATCACTCGGTGGAAACATAGTGAGCACACTGATGGGAATGATTTTAGATAAGAGCTTGATAATGGCATGGACAATACCGTTGGGGATTGTATTAGTAATATATTACACCAGCAAGAAATTATGATATACGATTACAAAAAAATAAAGACTCCCAGCAAAGGGAGTCTTTATTTTTGATTAATTTTACTTAAAATTGTTGATCTCTATACGACTAATTTCAGGTTTTAAACTCATCGGAACTTCCAGATTAACAACAATTTCGTCCTGTCCAGTTGGAGAAATCTTGTTCTTATTCGGAGGAACTATAGCTACAAGCCAGTTACTGGCTAATACCATTTGATTATCATTTAAGTTGGAAAAGGTATACCATCCAAGTTTATTTTTCAGCCATATCGAAAAGTAGGGAGTATCTTTATATCCATAAACGTACAACATCAGAGTACCTTTTGGTGTTCTAAAAAGTTGGATTCCCTTTTCCGTTGCACGTTCCAAAGTTATCGTAACTGATTTCTTCGGTTCTATCAAAACTTCTTTAATTTTGAATACCGATAATTCTTCCGAAAAACTAACATTAACTGATTGTGTTTCAATCTGTGTATTTATATAAACCCCTTCTTTATCAGCTTTAATCTCACTATTGTTTATCTTTCCTTCTATGAACAACTTATTACCGTAAGGATCCAGTATATTGACTTCGGTTCTGTAATTAGATTCAGATGTTTTACCAAAAATTCCACAAGACGATACAAACAATATTACAGAAAAAATTGAAATATAAAACAATACTTTTTTCATAACTGTTCACCTCACTTTACTCTTTCACTTTCTGGTACAGATATACCAAAAGTACTTACGAAAATGAAGAAATCTTGTTCGTCAACTTTGTTTGTTGTATCTTTCAAGAAACCTGCACTGAAACTATTCAAAGAAGGATACGGTGGTACAAAACCATCCCTCGGTCCAATATTGTAACTTAAATTATCTCCCGAAACCTCTTGTCCAAGGTATGGTGAAAAGAGGATCCAATCGTTTGCGTCAACATCGTAATCACCATCAAAATCTCCTGGAAGGTACAAAAACTTATTATTTCTGTATACAGACTTTGCCTTTAGATTATCAGTATCAACCAACTGACCTTGAATTTGCGAATATCCACCAAGTTCAAAATAATTTCTGAATATAGAATCATCGTTACCGTACAAACGCGTTTTTTCTGGGAAGAACAAGTTCAACGTAACAGTGGCAATTCTAGTATCAGTAGAAAGAGGTAAAGAGTAATTAGAGAAGACATACTTTAACTCATTGTCTCGTCTGTAACTCAGCTCGTTCACTATCGAAACGTTTGGAGCCGGGTTATTTTGACCACTCAAAGTAGCTTCGACTATCTTAACACCGTTTTTCGTTTTTAGTTCCAACATGTGCGCAACACCGCTTTGTGCTGCATCAAGGAACAGATAACCTTTTACGTTACCATAAGCAAATTCTGGTAAGAGTAAAGTCACCGTTGCTGATAATTCGGCATAGTAAATTTCAATATAGTGTGGACCACTTAGCTCCAATGATACGGAATCTTTATCGTAAACAGTTTCTTTCTTATATCCACCTGGTAAATCAGGGTTCCACGCGTATATTTCCCACCTATAAGCGTAAAACTTCTTTCCACCCTGGTTCGGCTTTGAATTTATAGTAATCTTTGCTTGAGAGGGGTTATTACGATAAGTATTGTAATCGTAATAACCGATGGCACTTTCTGTGGACGCTGAAAGAGCACCTGGTAGTGGATATTTATGGTATATATAGTACCTATACCAAGCATCTGTATAAACTTTCACAACTCTATCGTTAAATCTGTAAGTAAGAATAGCTGGGTTGTCGCTTTCAGACGAACCTTCGTAAGCTTCGTTACCAGACTTATTCCAGAACCTGAACTTAAACCTTGAATCAGTAGATGGTGGCGTTCCACCTTTAACAACAGAATCTTTAAAACTCCCCCTTAGTAATACCGCTAAATCTGTAGGTGTACTGAATTTAACTTCTAATTTTTGAGCACCAGGGATACCCTCTACAACATTTGCCGGATCTGTTACGTTAGTTCTGTAATTTTTATAAGTTGCCGCAACGCTATTATCGGCGTTTAACAATCTTGCATCATACAATAGACCGTAATTACCAGAACCTCCAAGTACACTATTTGAAAGTGGTCTTCCATAGAGTCCTTCTACAGCCTTTAGCCAAATTCGCGTCTTAAATTGCATCGATGCCGAGTCAATAAAATTCGTTCGATAAGCGTTAGAACCGTACATACCCCATATACCGTATGGACCTTTGGCGTTAGTTTTCCACGCATAAACAGTACCATTGTTATCTGCCGTAGCAAATACATAATTTTCTCCTTGGAGTGCACCAAGTGGTGCAACACCAACAGCCGCACTGATTGGGAAAGATCTGTTTACGCTGAAATCGGTAACCTTATCTATTTTATTTAAAACAGAATCAAATGACAATATTGTTATCTTTCCAGAATATTCATTACTTGTGGATGGTACAATCAGATAAGTAAGTCCAGCATTCTCTTTCAATACAGCTGGAGTCGTTGTTATATTTTGACCAACAGTATAATCGGCAACCTTAGTTAGACCGTTATTCAACACAACAACTTTACCGTTATCTCCAAAAAGATAAATAAATCCTTCCCCATCTATTAGTGGACCAGAACTATTAGCCGAATTCAGATATTTTACGTGTTGTTCATTTCCGGAAGGATCTATTTTATAAAACACACCATTGGCACTTAGTGCATAAACAAAACCTGATTCGTCCATCGCCATTGGAACAGCAAATTCTCCAGAAAGTGGCAATTTCTCAGATGTTGGTAAATTAAAAGTACCAGTATTGATTTCATAAAATTTACCGTTGGAAGTTATTACATACAACTTTGACTTATCTGGAGTTAAAATTGGAGGAATTTTTATTGGAGCACCTAAATTGATGCTTTTAGAGTCAGCAGCAACTTTAGAGGGAGTTGCTCCACTAACGTCGTATACTAACTTGTACAATGTTCCTGAAAGCGTACCAAAGAATGCGTAAACTCTATTATTCGTTTTGTAGGCAACAAGTCCCATCGATGCATTGTCTATGTTTTCAGTAACAGCTTGGTTAGCTTCCACTTTGTGTATAACAAACTTATTTTGTTGAGTCTGAGCTTGAGCCGTTACATAAACTATGTAATTATTGTTTGAACCAAATTCCATATAGGCTGGTGGAGCAACAACGTTGACAATCCCTGAAGCCTGTCCTCTTGGTGTTACACCGCCTGTTGGAGTTATCTCAAAGAGTTCTCCAAACTTAGAAAGAAAGAGAATATTTCCACCATTTTTAACAACAAGTCCAGGTCCTTGGCGTCCTAAGGATTTTGTGTAACCAGTCTCAGCCCAAAGCCCTTCGTAGGTAAAAGAAAAAACAACTAATGAAAAGAGTAGAAAAAGAAAGGTCAAGAACCTTGAGAAAATCTTCATAGAGAACACCTCCAAAAAGCATTTTTTAAATTACTGTTATGATTCACTTTCAAAGTTTTAGGTAATTACAGGTAAACACAGTAACTTAGTCCCGTAAAAACTTTTACATCATTTATAAAGTTTGAATTTCAGAGGTCAATCTAAAATATTGTCGTTATTTTTAGTTTTGCTCCTATTTATAATTATCGGATTTGATGATGAAAAATTAAAAGCAATTACTGTACATATACTAAGAATCTTCCAACATCTCTCATTAAATTACCGCTTTTATCTGCAACGTTCATAAAAGACACATAGTAATAGCCAATTGATATATAAGTAGATACCGCAAAGGTCACTCTGCGTAAATCACCTGAAACCTCGAAAACATCCATCTCAAGCGATCGATAAAAACCTTCACTTTCATCTTCTTTAATCAACAACTTTGGCTTTGTCGTAAGACTTACTCCACCCGGATCCTCTACTGTTAATTTAAATGTTATTAAACCTGGGATTAAATAATTATCTTCTCCAAGTTTTAGTTCCTTTTCATTGCCATAAAAAGAAACAAACCTTGGTCCGTTATAATCACGCACACTTATATTGGTTTCACTAATTCCGGCCCTACCATCTGTTGACTCGGCATAAACTGTAATATAATGTTCTCCTTCTTCTATTTCCCATAAAGTGAACAACTGCGGCTTATCAACGCTTTCGTTTGGGTACTCAGCTATTTTTCTTCCATCAACCAAATATATGATCTTTTTATAACTTATGTCCTTTTCTTCTGGTATCATTGCTATAACAGCGGTTCTTCCAGCTATTAAATCATTAGGACTCAATTCCACTTTAAATCTCAAAGCTGTTCCACCAACGTATATTCTCTTAGCAAATGTAGATTGATTACCCTCTTTATCGTAAGCCACCACATTGATTGCGTGGGTTCCCATATCTTTTTTACCTAAGGATATTTCTTCAGTATAATAAGTACCTTGTATATTCCTCTCTAATACGTTTTCGTCATCAAAAGTTAGTTTAAATTTTGAAAGTCCGATGTTATCTCTCAAAGTTATACGAATAACTACGTTTGATTCAGGAGAATAAAAAGTATCGGCGGAGACCGCTATTTCTGGAGAAATTCTATCTATAGAATTAACACTAAGTTTCAATACAGTGGCATCTTCTGTGTCGTACGCTTTTGTTTTAATAAATAGTTGTATATCTCCCACACTGGAAATTTTACCGAGCCTTAAATAATTGTATCCTGGTTTAATTTTCAAGTTTGTTGTATTTGTTGAATTAACTAAAATACCAGAAGTTGTTAAATCTATAACAGGATTTTTACTGCCTACTTTAATTTGCAATAGCAGTTCGTCATTTTCGTATGCTTTTTCCGGAATAACCTTGATGCTTTCTATATAAGGTGGCAGTGTATCGTACACAAAAACTTTCTTCTGGTCTGTATAAACTTTTCCATCAACTACCGAATATCCTCTTGCAAGTATTGTATAAATACCTGGATTATCTGGTCTCCATACAAATTTGTAAGGATAACTTTTCATAACTTGATCCAGTTTTGTATCACTACTTTCTATACTTAACAAAATTTTGGAAATACCTGGTTCTAAAGGATCAACTAAAATGTTTACATCCTTACCTATTTTTGATATTTCGTTTGAGGTAAGTACTAATTTCTTAGTAGAAACAATACTTTTTGAGCAGCTTTGCAGAAGAGATAACAAGAGCACAGTCAGTATTAAACACCAATACGTATATTTCATATCTATAGGAAACTTTCTCATGAAGCAGACCTCCTTTTAGAATATCTTAAAACTACTTATTAATTCTACAGTTTGTACATAACTTCCTAAAATCAGTATTTAAACGTTCAACTCTCACACCTTGATTTTTTACAAAAGCATGCTATAATTTATTTGCCTGATGTTGGGGCCGTAGCTCAGGTGGGAGAGCGCTACCATGGCACGGTAGAGGTCGTGG
>CAZOAS010000115.1:0-5538 GCA_964577745.1 uncultured Fervidobacterium sp. | reverse complement strand
TATTTGGTGGAATTTAACATAAGGGCGTTGTACTTACATTCAGAACTCGACGCTATAAAGCGTGTTGAGGTGCTGAAAAAATTGCGTGCGGGTGAAATTGATGTTGTTGTTGGGGTGAACTTATTGAGAGAAGGGCTTGATTTACCAGAAGTTTCGTTGGTTGCGATACTCGATGCCGATACAGAAGGATTTTTGCGAAGTGAAACAACGCTCATACAGATAATCGGAAGAACGGCAAGAAACGAAAATGGTAAGGTTATAATGTACGCAGACAGAGTAACACCTGCAATGCAAAGAGCAATCGATGAAACGAACAGAAGAAGAAAGATACAAATGGAATACAATGAAAAATACGGTATAAAACCAAAGAGTATTGTTAAGCCAATCATGGAGGATATCTTTGCTCCTTTCAGAGACAAAGAAGAGGAGATGTACAAATTGTACGAAGATAGCATTTTTCAGTTAAAAGAAAGCTTGTCTTTGGAAGAATACGCAGCGTTACTTGAAGAAGAGATGTACAAAGCGGCATCGGAATTGAGATACGAGGATGCAGCAAAGATAAGAGATGAATTGTTTAGAATTAAAGAGCAATTAAAGGGGAACTCATAGGTGCAGAACGTGGGGTGAGAAGATGACGGAAAATCTCTTGGTTATTCCTTATCCAAAAAAGGTAAGTTTTAGTCAAGGAATTTATGAAGTCAAAAAAACTGGTTCCATTTTGTTTGATGGTCCGGATGCAAAAAAGATTGGAATATTACTTAGAAAATTATTGCTCAACTACGACTTGAATTACATCCTCAAATCATCAAAATCATCTCAAGAAAACAACGGTAAGATATATTTGATTATAAACTCCAAAGTGGTTCCACAGATTCAAGGTTACAAACTTATTATCGATGATTCGATAACGATAATTGGAAATAATTCTGCGGGATTGTTCTATGGACTACAAACTTTAAGACAATTATTGAGGCAATTCGGTTTGAATATTCCAAAACTCGTTATCGAAGACTATCCGGATTTCCTTCACAGAGGGATAATGATAGATATTAGTCGTGACAGAGTACCAAAGATGGAAACTTTGGAGTATATAATAGATAAATTATCAGAATTGAAGATAAATCAATTGCAACTTTACATGGAACATACGTTCGCTTACACGAACCACAAAGAAGTATGGGAAGATTACTCTCCGTTAACTCACGACGAAATAGTGTACCTTGATAATTACTGTAAGGAAAGATTCATAGAACTTGTGCCGAATCAAAATACATTTGGGCACATGAGTAAATGGCTCGTACATGAGAAATACAGACACCTTGCCGAAGCACCGAATGGATACACAACACCATGGGGTACAAAATATGATTATCCATTTTCACTATCGCCAGCAGTACCGGAATCTATAAACCTTGTTGAAGAGTTACTTGATGAATTATTACCACTATTCGATAGTGACCAAGTAAACATCGGTTGCGATGAGACATTTGACCTTGGTGTAGGGAAATCGCAAGAACTGTGTGAGAAATACGGTAAAGGAAAAGTATACTTTGACTTCCTAATGAAGATTTATTCTATTGCGAAAAAACACAAAAACAATGTAATGTTCTGGGGAGATATAATCGAAAACCACCCAGAATTTATACCGTTGTTACCAAAAGATATGATAGCAATGGTCTGGGGATACGAAGAAAACCATCCATTTGAAGAAAAATGTAAACTTTATTCAAAAAGTGGACTTTCATTCTATGTATGTCCTGGTACGTCCACGTGGAATACATTTATAGGACGTACTAACAACGCAGTTGGAAATATACGTAACGCAATTTTAAATGGTAAAAAGTACGGTGCAATCGGTGTATTAACAACAGATTGGGGAGATAACGGACACGTTCAACATCTACCACTATCCTGGGTTGGATACCTGTACAGTGCACATTTAAGTTGGAATACACAAGATTTACAAATGAGAAAGTTTATTGATGGTATGGATATGCACATATTCGAATCTGTAAACGAAAAATTTTCCTTAGGATGGATAATATACAGACTCGGCACGTTGCACAGGAATTTATTTTACACACCCAATGGAACACCATTCTTTTACATTTTCCTGTATCCAGAAACGGCAAATGCGGGAACATTGAGAGATTACAAAGAGAAAATTGATTTTGTCGCTAATGAAATAGCAAAGCATAAAGAAGAACTTAGCGCTTGCAAAGATGAAAAGATTGAACCGATTTGCAGACAAGTGATTAACAACATTTCTTTTGCAGAACTTGGGCTGACAGTTATGAAACTCATCGGGAAATACGGGGATATTTGGAAAATACCAGAGGATGAGTGGAAAGATTTTGAAAAAAATTTCCATCGAACGATAGAAGAATACAAAGATATATGGCTTACATACAACAGACCCGGTGGGCTTGAGCAAAGTCTCTTCAAACTTTCAAGAATTCTAAGAGTTAGACAAAAAGACCTTCGGGGGTTGATTTTTTGAGACGGTTCAGTAAGCTAAAAACTGGTGTCTTTGAAATATTACCGATAGTATATATACTCCTTGCACTTGTTATACCATTCACATTGAATTTGCATTTTGCAGGTGGAGTAAGTTGGAGTGCGATAACAGATAACTTTGGAAAGATTCGATTTACAATTTTCCAAGCGTTTCTATCGTCAGTTCTTACAGCGTTACTTGGGCTTCCCGGCGCATACTTAGTTGGTAGGACACGCTTGAACAATGTTGTACGCAGAGTTTTTCGTGTTATGTCAAGTATACCTTTCGTTTTGCCGGGAATTACAATGGCAATTGGGTTCTTTCTTACCTTCGGTAAATCTGGTATCTATTCAAAATTGTTAAACTCTCTTGGAATAAACGTTCAAATTTTGTATACGTTCACAGCTATACTTTTGGGACATGTGTTTTATAACTTTCCACTATTTATCAGAATTGTTGGAGAAGCTTGGGAAAATATCGATGGTTACGTCGTAGAGGCGGCTAAATTGGATGGTTCAAGTAAGTGGGATATTTTTCTGAATATCGAATTTCCTTTACTTATTCCATCGATTCTAAGAGCGTTCTTTTTGACTTACATATACACTTTTACAAGCTTTTCAGTTGTATTGATACTTGGCGGGGTGCAATATTCAACGATAGAAGTTGCAATTTACATGTATTCAAGAATAACATTCGATTTCAAAGCCGCTTCCACGTTGATGTTATTTCAATTGCTCTTTATCGCGCTTTTTGGGTACTTCGTTTCGATTAAACAGGAGGTACACGAAAAACATTTTCATACACACCTGGAGAAATTTCCTAAGTGGGGATATGTTTTTTTCGTAATTTATGTAATGCTGATATTCATTCCACTTTTATACTCGGCTCTCTCTGGATTTTTAGATTATTATGGAAAATTTTCATTAACTAATTTTCGCATTTTTCTATCAGAAAACCTGGAATACCTCGTTGGAACAACCATAGGACAGATGATTCTTTACACCATCTTGATTTCTTCTATTGCATCTGGCATAAATATTATAATAAGCGTAATAGCAGGATATTACTCTTCAAGAGGCAAGAAAATCAATTACATACTCTTACTACCAGCAGCGATGTCATCCGTCACCATAGCATTTTCGTATGTACTATTAAATCTTCCTGTTTTACTGAAAATAATACTCACCCACTCGTTGATAGTACTTCCAATAACATTTGGCATTATAGAATCCGGTTGGAGAAGTATTCCAGATAACATAATTGAAGCCTCAAAAGTTGATGGGGCGAATACATTCAAAACATTCACAAAGATAATCTTACCACTTTTGAAAAATTTCATATTTACAGCTTTCGTTTATTCATTTACAATTTCTGTTGGAGAAACATCTGGAACACTTACATTGATAGAGCCACCGATTATGACATTTTCAACGGTTGTCTTCAGGTTGATGAGTTCAAGAAACACAGAAATCGCCATGGTACTGAACACGTTCTATTTCCTTTTTGTCGTACTTTTGTTTATAATAATCGAATTTTCAAGGAGGGAGGATATATCATGATTTTGTTTGGAACGGGTGGTATAAGGGGTATTATGAGAGAGGGAGAATTCGACGACAAAACAGTGGCAGTTGCGTCAAAAGGCGTTGCTAATTACATGAAGATGAATAACCTCAAGTCAGTCTTAATTGCCTACGATACAAGAAACAATTCTGAAAGATTTGCCAAAATTGCTGCCTCTGTATTCGCAGGCGAAGGACTGGAAGCCTATCTATTCCAAGAACCAGTACCAACACCTGTGCTTTCTTACGGTGTCAGAAAACTGAAAATGGATATGGGAATTGTTATAACGGCAAGTCACAACCCACCAGAATACAACGGATACAAAGTTTACACATCTAACGGTGTACAGGCGATACCGGAAGTTACAGATATACTCACAGATCTCGTTACAAAGGCATGGGAAGAACCGATAACAGCGGTTGAAAAGTACAATTACGTATCAAAAGATGTTCTTGATGATTACATAAAAGAATGTGCACAGTTGATTAACGCAAAACTTGATGGTTTAAAAGTTGTTTATTCTCCATTACACGGTACAGGTGCAAGGTTTGTACCAAATCTATTAAGAGTGCTTGGTGCGGAAGTAATTGAAGTTACAGAACAAATGGAGCACAACGGGAACTTCCCAACAGCAAAGACACCAAATCCTGAAGATGACAGAGCACTCGAATTATTAAGAGAATACATGGAAAAATACAACGTTGACCTTGGAATGGCAACAGACCCGGATGCTGATAGAGTTGGTGTGGTTTACAAAGGTATAAGATTAACAGGTAACCAAGTTGGAATATTGCTCAGCGATAAACTCATAAGAGATTACAAAGCTTCTGGAAGAAATTCCGGTATGTTGATTAAAACCATTGTGAGTACAAATATGGTCGTTCCTATGTGCCAAGAAAACAATGTTCAATTATTTGAAGTACCAACAGGTTTTAAATTCATAGGCGATTTAGTGGAAAAACGGAAAGATTTAGATTTCATACTCGGATTTGAAGAAAGTTGCGGATATCTGACCGGTGATATGGCAAGAGACAAAGATGCCGTACTTGCATGCGGATTAGTCGCAAAAGTTGCCAAAGAATACGATTTACTCGAAAGATTAGATGAACTTTACAAAAAGTACGGCTATTACATTGAGAAATTACTAAACTTCGAATTTGGAAGCGTACAAAAGGCATATGATATATACGAAAAACTCAAAAAATTTGAATCGTCAGATATAGTCAATGTCGTAGATTATTCCGAAGGATACAATGGCGTTATACCAAATGAAACGTTGAGATTCGAATTCATAACAGGTACTGTCTTTGTAAGACCATCTGGCACAGAACCGAAGATGAAAGCTTACGTAATGGTCAAAGCAGAAACGATGGAAAAAGCAACAGAAAAAGTCGAAAAACTCGCTCAGAGAATGAAAGATATAGTCAAAGAATTGGATAAATAATAAAAAAACCTATCGGGAGTTTAGACTCCCGATAGGT
>CAZOAS010000114.1:0-5583 GCA_964577745.1 uncultured Fervidobacterium sp. | reverse complement strand
TTTAAAGAAATTCCCCAAATTGAGACTAAATACTTTCTTATTATAAATATGAACAGCAATGCTGGAACAGCCATTACTGTAGCCATTGCATATTTAAAATAATCAGGAGAAGCCATTGCAGTACTTAATATATGTGCTGGGAGTGTTCTGTTTTGTATGGAAAGTACAGAAGCAGCAAATACTTCGTTCCAAGACATAATGAAAGCGTATATGGCAGAGGCTGCAAGTCCTGGTAGTGCAAGTGGTAGCGTTATTCTCAAAAACGCGCCAAATCTGCTTAAACCAAAGACCATACCAGCTTCTTCGTACTCTACGAATACGGAAGAAAATATACTTGATGTAATGATTACGATAAAAGGAAGAATCATAGCAGCATGTGCAAGTGCAACACCAAGAACAGTGTCCGCAAGATTCAATCTAATATACGTCGTTACAAGGGCTACAGAAACAACTATCAATGGTATTGAACGAGTAAATAGCATAACTAACTTTACTGTATCTCTTCCAGGAAAAATGTATCTTGCAATTGCATATCCTGCAGGTATACCAAAGAGAAATGAAACACCAATCGCAACAAGTGCAACTTGTACGCTTACAAATAGTGCACGAAGACCACCTAATGTAAAAAGGAGTTTGTTTATATGATCCAGTGTTAGTTTAGATGGAAATATCTTTGAGTAATCGTAAAATTCCGACGATGGTGTCATCGATGCAACAAAAGAAAGTACTATGGGACCTATGAAAAAGAAGGTTACGAGCAGAAATATCAGAGGGTAAAGTATCTTCATTTTATGCACCTTCCTCAAGATGTTTGGATCTTATAGTTTTTACGTACAACCATCCAACTACAAATGTAAGAACTGCTATTATGAGTGCATAAGCACTGGCAACATTTCTGTTGTTTCTAAAAACGTACCAGTAGTAAGTCTCACCTGCTAACACTTGGATGTCTCTACCCGCAAGGATCCAAACAACTCCAAAGAGTTGAAACGCAAATAAAGTCCTAATCAATAAAGCTGATAATATAGCTGGTCTTAACAATGGTAAAGTGATTTTCCAAGTTCTTTGCCATGCGTTAAAACCAAAAACTTCAGCAGCTTCGATGTATTCCTTATTTATAGATTGCAAACCTGCAAGAATCATTATAAAAACAAGAGGAGTTGCTCTCCAAATTTCCGTTAATACAACTATCAAGAATTCTCTTGACTTGAACATATATCCAAAGAAATAAATCGGTCTTTCTATCATATTCATTGCTATCAAGAAACGATTAAGATAGCCATTAGGAGCAAAAATAGAATAACTTATCAAACCGGCGGTTATATCACTCAACGCAAGAGGTGCAGTTATTATAAAAATCAGTGTACGATAGCCAGAAAATTTTCTGTTAACAAGCATAGCAAGTAAAATAGAAAGAGTTAATTGGATTGGTATCACTATTGCAGCAAGCATAAGAGTGTTAAGTAATGCGTTTTGAAAATCCTTAGATGACAGAAGTAGTTTGAAATTACCAAAGATACCTTCAGGACTTTCAAACGCGAGTTTCACAGTTCCTAATATCGGTATCGCTATAAATATTGTTAGATAAATTATTGATGGTGCTATCAATAACCAAGGCGTTAGATGTGTTTTCCTTGTCAATGTCATCATCCCCTTAAGAACAGTCAAATAATAAATAGTCTGTTTATTCATAAAGAGTGTAGGTGAAAGATCACCCACACTCAGGCTTGATTTGTAATTCGAATTTGAAATAATAAGGAATTATGGTATCTGTACGCCAACTTCAGAGAATATCTTTCTCAATTTTGCACCAAGTTCTGTCAGAACTTTTGAAGCAGGTTCGTTATTGAAAACGATTCTTGTGAATGCAGTTCTGTAAATTTCGTTAAATTCTCCTCCACGTGCACCAAGACCTGGGATTGTTGAAACGATAGCGTCATCGGTAGAAGTTTGATTTACAACTCCTTGTGTCAATATCTTAAGTGCACCTTCTGGCATTACATTTGCCGCTTCTTGAATTACTGGGAAGAATCCCACGTTCTGTAGTATCGCAATTTGCATATCTGGGCTCGTTAGAAAATCGATGACTTTAACGATTTCATCCATATTTGTTACACCTTTTGGCACTGCTAAACCAGCAAGTACGAGTATATAACCTCTTCCCATAGGTCCTCTTGGTACTGGTGCTATAACAAAGTCATTTGGTCGTTCGACAACTGCTTGCTTGACTCTTGCAGTATGGTCCCAAGCTATCAAAACTTCGTTTCTGAGGAGTGGTTGATCCATATTATCCCAAGTTGTACAAGCGGGATGTACGTATTGGAAAAGTGTCTTCAAATATGTCCACATCTTCAGTGCTTCACCACTGTCGAACTTAGCTGCTTGAGCTCCTGTGTACGATGGGTAAAGGTGCCCATGTAAAAATCTATGCCACAAGCCCTTTGGTCCAAGAGGGAAACCCAGCTGTGGAACTTTTGTCTTTTCCATCATATTCTTTGCCCAGAGCATCAAAGCGTCGTATGTCCATTTTGATGTTCCTAACAATACATCTTCTCTTTTCAGACCCGTTGGTAAGTAATCGAATGCTTTCTTGTTAATAGCTATCACAAACGTTGCCTGAAGCCAAGGAATGAATACCTTTTGCCCAGATTGATATGAGTACTTATCTAATGTCTTTACAAATGTTCTTCCTTGCAACTTTACATCTTTCAAATCCAGAAAGAGACCTTTGGAAGCCATAACATATAGGTTAGCCTGAAGATCTGCAACAAGGTTGATAGCGATCTTGCCAGTTTTTTGTTCAGCTTCAAGTCGAGCGAGTAAGTCAGTGTACTCAAAGTTCAAAAGTTCGACAGATACTCCTGAGGATTTGGAAAAAGCCGCGAGTTGGTTAAGTAGAAATTCTCTTTCCGCCGCTGGTGTCATTTGAGTAGAACCAAATGTTACCTTTGCAAAGATAGAAACGACCGTTACTAAGAGTACTAACAACACAATAAATCTTCTCATGCTCACACCTCCCTATCGTGATAAAAAATATTTTGACAATTCAAAAACATAAGAAAATTTTCTACATGTAATATATCAAAAACAGATGACCTTTTTCAAGGTCTACAAATTCAATAATTTGCCTAATAATTGGCGAATAATTAAAGTATTCTTTGAAAATCATGCTATATCTGAATTAATCTAAAAATAAAAAAGTCCGAGGAGAGTCCTCGGACTTTCGTTCATATATTAGTTTTTCAATCACATGACAAAGAAACTTATAATCCATACAAACACAGCAGCGGTTAATCCTTCTAAAAGCGTTCCGAACGTTTGAAGTTTATATCCAGTCTTAACATCCATTTTTGATAGTTGGCTAACTACCCAGAAGTAACTATCATTTGCGTGTGATACAACCATTGATCCGGCACCGATAGCTACCACGGTGAGTGCTTTGGCTATTGGTGAAACAAAGCCAAGTGATTCCATTAAAGGTGCCAAGAGTGATGCGGTTGTAATTATAGCTACCGTTGATGAACCCTGTGCGGTCTTTATCGCTGCTGCGATTATAAACGGTAACCACATACCAAGGTTGGCTTTCGATAGGTACTGACCTATCACGTTTGCAATACCGGAATTTTGAAGCACTTTTCCGAAAGCTCCACCAGCTGCCGTTATCAATATAATAACGCCAGCTTGAACAACTGCTTGTCCGACCCATCCGCTCATGGATAACATTTCCTTATCGAATTTTTTGGGCAATAAGAAAGCTATGAGTACACCGATCATTAAAGCAGATACGGGATGACCTATGAAACCGATGAAGTCTTTGAAGAATCCTTCTCCAAATGGTTTTGTTGGGAAATCAGAAATTGATTTTAGAACTATGAGAATTATTGGAAGCACAATAGGTAAGAATGCCTTTGGGGCGTTAGGAGCTTCTTTCATTGTCTTTTCAATTTCGTTTTCGGTGAGCTCGGGTTCAGGGTCTATTTGTATTTTTGAAGCGAATTTAACCGAGAAAAGCCAACCAACTATTATCGCAGGTATTGATACTATCATACCAAGTAGAATCGTAAGTCCGAGATCGGCTCCAAGCGTTCCGGCTGCAGCAACTGGTCCTGGAGTTGGAGGTACCATCGTGTGTGTAGCATACAAGCCAAGGCTGAGAGCTATACCTGTTGTAGCAAGACTGAGATTTGCTCTTTTTGTAAGTGCTTTGTTAAGTGGAGTTATAATGACAAAACCGGAGTCACAGAAAACGGGAATTGATACGATGTATCCTATTATACTCATTGCGAGTGGTACGTTCTTTTTACCTGTAACTTTCAGTACAGATTCTGCCATGGTGAACGCTCCACCGGATTTTTCAAGAAAGATGCCGATTATTGTACCTGCTACGATGACGATGCCAATAGAACTTACGGTTCCACCAAATCCTTCAGTAATAGATTTTATGATGTCCGGTAAGTTCATCTTTGAAAGTAAGCCGTAGATGAACGCAGCAAATATGAGTGCAAGAAACGGGTGTAGCTTCCATCTTACCGTCGATACGACTATGAAAACTATCGAGAGCAGTAGTAAAATAGTCAACCAAACACCCATGGTCCTTCCCCCCTTTGAAAGTTTGTGGGCTTTCCCAGGGCTATTATAACATAATTTACGATGATAATGCATAGAATTTTAGAAAATATCCAATTTTGTTTTATAGATCTTTCATTCTTTGCTGCTCACCGATAACTGTCAACCGTTCACTGCTCACTGTTCACCGTTCACTGGCTACTACTTTCCAAGTGCTGCAGTTGCCAATGGTTCTATCCAAGTTCTGGATGTTCTATCGTATATACCAAATCCAGCGCAAAATTCCCAGTAAGCGATTGAAAAACCAAATTCTTCAGCGGTCTTTCTTACAGTTTCCGTCCACTTTACTCTTGAATCCATATCCGCTTTTGAGTAAGCTCCAAATTCACCAAGGAATATCGGTACGTTGTTTTTCTTTGCCCAATCATTAACGTATTTGAAATGATTTTTGATTTGCTCAACTTCCCAATCTTTACCTTCCCATTTCACTCCTGTGGGTAGTTGTGGTGTAACCCATTCCGCACCTTGGTGAGTGAAGTTAAATGGTTCGTAGTAGTGGAAGGATACTATTATATTCTCATCGTCTAGTAATTGGAGATCCCTTACAGCGGAGTAATGTGCCCAATTCGGTACATCGATTATAACTATTCTTTTTGGATTGGTTTTTCGTATCACTTTCAACGCTTCCGAATAGAGTTTATTCCATTTGTCAGATGTCAATTGTTGGGCAGGTTCGTTATATATCTCAAAAAAGAGTTTATCTGGATAGTTTTTGAATTTTTCTGCTATCTGTTCCCATATTTTTACAAGCACCGGACCATATTTGTCAGGGTCTTGGTAAAGTTCTTCGAAATGGTGAGTATTTATAATTGTTACTAAACCATTTTCCAACGCTTTATCCACAACATGGACAACTCTTTCCATAAAGTTTTTGTCTATTGTGTAATCATCTTCTGAGATGTGTGCAGACCATCTTATGGGTATTCTTACCGAATCAAATCCACGTTGTTTTATTAT
>CAZOAS010000113.1:0-5665 GCA_964577745.1 uncultured Fervidobacterium sp. | reverse complement strand
GTTACATAATTTTAAAGTTGACTTTCCATCACATTTTGTGATAGGATATAGTTGGAAATCTTAATACCTTTAAATTCGCCCAGTGAGGCGAGAAAGGAGGAAAAGTATGGAAAAAACAGATGTTATTGGCATTTCTCAAGAAAATTCCGCTAAAATCACCGAACTTACATCAAACTTACCCACCTCAAAGAAACTTATTCTATCTCTTCAGCATTTTGTAGCCATGTTTGGAGCAACCGTATTAGTACCTCTTCTCACTGGATTAGATCCCCTTGTTGCACTCTTCACCGCAGGACTTGGAACGTTACTCTTCCATTTTATCACCGGTGGAATCGTGCCAGTTTTCTTAGGTTCGAGTTTTGCCTTCATCGCTCCAATCATAATGGTTAAAGAAAAATACGGAGATATCAGATATTCACTCGGTGGAGTAGTTGTAGCTGGAACAATATATCTAATCTTCTCGTTAGTCGTCAAGTTGGTTGGTACAAATGTTATTAAAAAACTCTTCCCTCCTGTGGTTACCGGTCCGATGATAATGGTAATAGGTTTAGGTCTCTCCCCTGTTGCGGTAAATATGGCATCGTCAAATTGGCCCATAGCGTTGGTAGTCATAATCACAGTTATAGCTTCTGCAACAATCTTCAAAGGATTTTTCTCACTTATTCCAGTCTTAACAGGTGTCTTTGTCGGTTACATCACATCGATGCTCGCAGGAATTGTCGATTACTCACCTATCATAAATTCAGCGTGGATTTCCGTTCCTAAGTTCATACTTCCAAAATTTGATTGGGCGGCGATAAGTTTAATTGCACCTGTAGCGTTTGTCACAGTTATGGAGCATATAGGTGATATAACGACAAATGGAGCGGTTGTTGGAAAGAATTTCTTTGAAAAACCCGGTGTACACAGAACATTGCTTGGTGATGGATTAGCAACGATGCTTGCAGCTATGATAGGTGGTCCTGCAAACACAACGTACAGTGAAAATACAGGTGTACTTGCAATAACGAAAGTATACGATCCATCAATTCTCAGAGGAGCAGCGATGTTGGCTATGTTGGTAGCTTTCTTCTCAAAATTCGGGTCAGTACTGCAAACTATACCAACAGCCGTCATAGGTGGAGTTAGTCTGATACTCTTCGGAATGATAGCATCGATAGGAGTAAGAACACTTGTAGAAGCAAAAGTCGATTTTTCAAAATCGAGAAACTTAATAATAGCTGCACTTATCTTAACACTTGGTATAGGTGGAGCAAGTATAAAGATAGGTGGCATAGAATTAAAAGGTATGGCACTTGCAGCGATTGTTGGCATAATAGCAAATTTAGTAATACCGGAGAATTTAGAAAGATAAAAAAAGAACGCATAAAGCCGTGGGGGATTATTGATGAACAGTTCAAAACATCTTTACCCGTTTAAAACCTTAGGTTTTATCGGTGGTGGACAATTGGGGAAGATGATGGCACTCGAAGCTAAGCGTATGGGCTTTCGTGTAATAGCTTTAGACCCTAATCCCAATTGTCCTATCTCAAACCTTTGTGATGAGTTGATAGTTGGGAGTCTGTACGATGAAGATTCACTTATGAAGTTAGTCGAAAAATCAGACGTTGTGACGTACGAAATTGAACACACAAACACCAAATTCCTAAAAGAACTGTACGATAGAGGTTACAACATCCAACCATCTCCTTACATACTCGAGATAATCAACGATAAGCTTATCCAGAAAAAATATCTTATATCAAATGGTTTTCCAACTTCTAAGATATATGAATTAGATCTATCGAAATATTCCCAAACATCAGAGAGAAACCAAATCATTAAGAATTATGGTATTACTTATCCATTTGTTCAAAAAGCCAGAAAAGGGGGGTACGACGGTAGGGGGGTTTTTGTTTTAAAAACGCAAGAAGATTTAGATAAAATTATCCCCTTAGAGTCGTACATCGAAGAGTACGTAGATATAAAGAAAGAAATTTCTGTTCTTCTTGCAAGAGATAGACAGGGCGATGTAAAGATTTACGAACCAATCGAAATGATATTTGCTCAGTCTGGAAATATACTCGATATGTTAATTAGTCCTGCTCGAATAAGTGAAGATATAAAAGAAAAAGCAAGGAAAATTGCTGTTGAATTAGTTGAGAAACTTAATGGAGTAGGAGTCTTTGCTATAGAAATGTTTGTGACATCTCAAGATGAGGTTTTAGTTAACGAAATTGCTCCACGTGTCCACAACTCTGGTCATCATACTATCGAATCTTGTTTCACAAGCCAATTTGAACAACACATAAGAGCTATCTGCGACTTCCCACTTGGTAGTACCAATCAGCATACACCAGCAGTCATGATTAATCTCCTCGGTGAAGATGGATATAACGGCAGACCCGTTGTTGAAAACCTTGAAGATGTATTCTCGACGGATGGCGTGTATTTTCATTTTTATGGAAAAATAAACACTGCACCTAAAAGGAAAATGGGACATATAACTATCTTAGATCAAGATATTGAAAAGGCAATACAGAAAGCACTTTACTTAAAATCAAGGGTAAAGGTTATATCAAAGTAACTGTAGATTATCAAACTGGGGGCATCGGAAATGGAGAAAATGGAGAAAATATCTCATCCTTTGGTGGGAATAATAATGGGTAGTGATTCTGATTTGAAAGTGATGAAAGATGCCGCAAAGGTTTTAGATGATTTTGGTATACCGTACGAGCTTACAATTGTCTCTGCCCATAGAACACCTGAGAGAATGTACAATTATGCAAAGAGTGCTGAAGAAAGAGGTATAGAAGTTATTATCGCAGGAGCTGGTGGTGCAGCACACCTTCCTGGTATGGTCGCTTCCATCTCAGTTCTTCCTGTTATAGGTGTACCTGTTAAAGGTTCTTCACTTGATGGGCTTGATTCCCTTTTGTCGATAGTCCAGATGCCAAAAGGCGTGCCTGTGGCAACAGTTGCAATAAACAACGCACAGAACGCTGGGTTACTTGCTGTTCAAATATTGTCTGTGAAGTACAAAGAATTGAGAGATAAATTTAGAGAATACAAAGAGAAATTGAAAATCGAAGTCGAAAACAAGGCTCAGAGACTTGAAGAGATAGGTTATGAGAAATACGGTGAAAATTTATAATCCAATCCAGAGGTGAGTGAGGATGAATATCGTTTCTGAGGGAAAAACAAAGAAAGTTGAAGATCTGGGCAGTGAAGTGATATTGCATTTTAAAGATGACATTACAGCGGGAGATGGCGCAAAGCACGATGTACTTCAAAACAAAGGTGCAATATGTTCTGAAATCACAGCAAGGTTGATGAAATATTTGAATGAAAAAGGCGTTCATACAATGTACCTTGAGTATTTGCCACCAAATAGAATCAGGGCGAGAAAACTGAAGATGATACCACTTGAGGTTATCGTCAGGTTCAAAAAAGCGGGCTCATTCGTGCGAAGGTACGGCGGAAACGAAGGTGAGGATTTACCATCACCGCTCGTTGAATTCACTTACAAAAGCGATACATTGCATGACCCACTTATGTGCGTCGAACATCTTGAAGTATTGGGTATTACGACAAAAGAGATTGCGCAAAGTATAATTCAACAAGCAAAGGAAGCTGGAACGTATTTGAAAGAGTTTTTCGAAAAACATTCAATCGAACTGTGGGATATGAAATTCGAATTTGGGCTGGATTTAGATGGGAAAGTTTGCCTTGGTGATGAAATCTCACCAGATACGATGAGACTAAGAAAATCGGGCGAAATATTCGACAAAGACATATACAGAAGAGATTTAGGCAATCCATTAGAAAAATACGAGGTGGTGTTGAGATTATGCCAATCTATCGATTTATGATCGACATCCAGTACAAAAGCCACGTCAGAGATCCACGTGGTGAGACTATAAAAAGGGTTTTAAACGAGGAGTATTCCATTCCCGTTAATAACCTTCGCCTTGGTAAATCCATACACCTTGAAGTGGAAGCAGAAACAAAAGAAGATGCACTAAAACAAGTTGAAAAAGCCTGCGAAAAGCTACTGGTCAATACTGTGACAGAAACTTTTGAGGTGAAAGAGATATGAGCATTCCCATACCAAAGGCACAAGTTGTGGTTTATCCAGGAAGTAACTGCGATAGGGATGCTCTGTGGGCGTTGAGATACGTTGGTTTCGATGCCGATTTTGTCGATATACATGGAGATATCGACGCTGACCTTGTGGTTTTACCTGGAGGATTTTCTTACGGAGATTACTTAAGAGTTGGGGCAGTTGCCGCAAGAGAACCGATTGCCTATAAACTTAGAGAGTTTGTGAGCCGTGGGGGGCTTGTTATTGGTATCTGTAATGGTTTTCAGATACTCGTTGAGATGGGGTTGTTACCGGGAGCTTTATTACAAAATTCCTGTGGGCATTTCTTGTGTAATATCGTTGAACTTGAGGTTGTCGATAACACAACACCGTTTACAAGCTATTTCCAACAAGGTGAAGTAATTAAATTACCTATCGCACATGGATTTGGAAGGTACGTTAAAGTCGATGGTGCGCAGACTGTTTTTAAATACACAAAAGATGTCAACGGTTCAGACGAATTAATCGCTGGGATAACGAATAATTCGAAGAACATACTGGGATTAATGCCACATCCAGAGCGAGCAATAGAAAAAATCCTCGGTTCAGATGATGGATTAAGAGTCTTTTTGAGTGTATTCACTTACATAAAAGCCCAGAAAAAAGAAGGTGCTGTGATATGAAATACCTTCATATATTAGAATCGAAACTTGGTAGAAAAGCAACACGTGCAGAGATAGAAGCTTTCACGGTGATGTGGAGTGAACATTGTGGATATTCGCACACGAAAGGATACATAAGGCAACTTCCAAAAGTTGGTGTTGGCGGTAACGCAGGTATCGTACCACTCGATGATTACCACTTCTTAGCATTTAAAGTTGAAAGTCACAACCATCCAAGTGCTATTGAACCATTCAACGGTGCTGCCACAGGTGTTGGGGGTATTATCAGAGACGTGCTTGCGATGGGTGCACGTCCAACAGCAATTCTTGATTCGCTCCATATGGATAGAATCATCGAAGGCATAGTTGAAGGTATAGCTGATTACGGTAATTCCATAGGCGTTCCTACTGTCGGCGGAGAACTCAGAATATCTAATTACTATAAACACAACCCACTTGTGAATGTAATGGCAGTTGGTGTTGGTAAAAACGAGCACTTAATTCCATCAAAAGCGTCTCATCCCGGTCAAGTTATCGTAATATTCGGTGGAGCAACAGGACGTGATGGGATACACGGTGCATCGTTTGCATCAGAAGATTTGACTGGAGAAAAAGCGACAAAACTCTCTATACAAGTTGGAGACCCATTTGCAGAAAAAAATCTTATTGAAGCATTTCTTGAAATGGTTGAAAAAGGCTTAGTCGAAGGTGCGCAAGACCTTGGTGCTGGTGGTGTGTTATCGGCAACGAGTGAGCTTGTCGCACGCGGTGGACTTGGTGCTATCGTGCATCTTGATAAAGTACCACTGAGAGAACCCGATATGCATCCTGTTGAGATACTCATAAGCGAAAGCCAAGAGAGAATGGCAGTTGTGACATCACCTGATAAAGCTCAAGAAGTACTGAAAATTGCGAAAAAGCATCTGTTGTACGGAAACAT
>CAZOAS010000112.1:0-5792 GCA_964577745.1 uncultured Fervidobacterium sp. | reverse complement strand
GTTGTAGAATGTTATTAAACTGTTTATTATCGGTATCCATTCGAGTGCTGTTTTGAACATGTCTGTTGGTACAAACACGATGTCTCCTGGTTCTAAAACTGGATTGTATTCTATGTTTCCTCCGCTTGTTGCTGCTGATAAGTTGATTTTAATTGGTTTACCGTCTATTCCACCTTTGTAGAGCCATACGCTGCTTGGTACCGCTTTTGTTGTGAAGTATCCAGATTGAATTATCGCTTGCAATACTGTTGTGTTTTCTGTGAGTGTGATTATACCAGGTCTGTTTACTTCACCAAGTACGTATGCGAAGTTTTCTGGTGTGTCGAGTATTTTTATTATGTCGCCAGATTTTACGTTGTAATTTCTCGCTTGAGAGATGTCTTTAAGTTCGATTGTTTGTTTGTCTGTACCAGATGTTAGTTCAAGTTTTCTGTAATTTTTGTTAGTACCAATTTTCGTAAGTACTTCGTAAAGTGTAAGAGTTCTATCTGTGTATATCATGTTTGGTTTTCCTGTGGGGTCTATTACATAGATGTAATTTTCTGTGTCTACATCAAAGAGTACCATTGCATTTGTTGAGAGAGGAGTATTTGTGTACTCACTCCATGTGATTGTTTTAACATCCTCACCATCTACAACCGTTACTTTTCTGCTTATACCTTCTTTTATTCCTCCAAGTTTACCAATAAGTGTTCTCAAGTCAAGTTCTTCTGACTGTGTGAATCGAACAAGTCCGTTTGGCATACCTTTACCAAATACATATACTTGCTTTGGTTGTGTTTCTGTTACGTAGACGAAGTCTCCATCACTGAGCGTTGTGTTCTGAATGCCTTTGAATATGTCAATTGCGTTGTATTGTTCGACAACTTTTCCTTCTCTAATTATGTAGACTTTATCAGAAGAATAGTAACTTTCTGGGGTTATTATTAATCCACCAAGTTTGGCAAAGAGGGTTTTTAAATCAGGTGTTTCGTAGTAATCAAATGATACTCTTCCTGTGTTTTTCAAATAGCCCATCGCGGTAACGAATATCGGTTTTTTCAGTTCCACATTGAGTATCGTGCCTTTTTGAATTGGTATGTCCTTTGTAAAGTCTACAGATGTGGAGCTGGAAGTTATTTTTTCTATCTTGCGTAAATCACTAAGCCCAATTTTAGCAAGGATTTTTTGCGTTGTAATTGGTTCGTTGTAGCCGAAGGTTACGTAAGCTGCCACGTCACCTGTTACGTAGACTGCGTTTACTTCAGATTGTTTAATTACAATTGTATCGTATTTATTTAACTGTATTTGTGTTTTGTCGTATATAAGTGAAGATATATCGTACTCTGATTGTTTTCCGTCTCGTATGAGTATTACTTTTTCTATCGCTTCTGGTTGTGTAATACCGATTTTCTTTATTACATAAGACAATGTTCTTGGTTCTTTGTAACTTAGCTGAACTGTTCCAATGTTTGTTCCAATGAGTTGGATTGTGAATGGTTCGTATGTGATCTGGACTAAATCACCAAGAGAGAGTTCATAGTCTTTAGTACCGTAAACTACGTCTTTTAGTTCTACTGTTGTATTGTTGTTTATTATTGCTTTACCTTCGTTTTCTATATCTTCGCTTGGTAAACCAACTTTTGCAATTAGTGTCTTCAATGTTCTTTTTTCTTCTGGATCGAATTGTATTTTACCTTTGATATTTGAGGAACCTTGGACGTATACGTAGAATTCTGGGTATTTTTTTATTTCGATAACATCCTTGTCTTTTAGAGTGTACGAGCTGAGTTTTGACAAATCGATTTTTTGTCCGTTGAGTTTTACACTTTCTATCCACTTTATTTGGTCTGTTTTCAACCCACCAATTTTGATGAACAGTTGTTGCAAAGTCTTTGGTTCGTCTGGTTCGAATGTAATTTGACTTTGTGCTGTGAAGTCACCAGTGATGTAGACTTTGAATTCTGGATATTTCTTTATCTCAACTACATCGTTGTTATTGAGATTAATCTCTGACAGTTTGGCTAAATCTGCAACTTTACCATTCACTTTTATACTTTCTATCCACTTTAATGTATCTGTCTTTATACCGCCTATCTTTGTGAGCAGCCCTGCAAGTGTCTTTGGTTCGTCAGGTTCAAAATTTATAATCCCTGTTTGCAGGTCTCCTGTTAAATACACTTTGAACTCTGGATACTTTTTGATTTCAACGACATCTTTGTCTTTTAATGTGTAGTTATTCAATTTTGTTTTATCAACTATGTTCCCGTTTAATTTTATACTTTCTACCCACTTTATTTGGTCAGTTTTTAAGCCGCCGATTTTGATGAATAATTGTTGTAACGTTTTTGGTTCATCTGGTTCGAATGTGATTTGACTTTGTGTTGTGAAATCTCCTGTGATGTAGACTTTGAATTCTGGATATTTCTTTATCTCAACTACATCGTTGTTGCTAAGTTGAATGTCAGATATCTTCGATAAATCGGCTATTTTTCCGTTCACTTTTACGCTCTCAATCCATTTCAACGTATCTGTCTTTATCCCACCTATTTTTGTGAGCAACCCTGCAAGTGTCTTTGGTTCTTCTGGATCAAGTTCGACAATTCCTGTTTGTAAATCACCAGTTAGATATATTCTAAAGGATGGGTATTTTACGACTTCAACAGTGCTACCAGATAACAATTTTAAATTACCTGACTTGGTGAGTATTTCTTTTGTATATTCTTGTGATTTTCCATCAGGCGATGTAATTACAATCTTTTCGATCCACTTTTCACTATCCTTTGATATTCCACCTGCTTTGGTGATTGCCAGAGCAAGAGTTATTTCTTCGTTGATGTTAAATGTTTTAACACCAGGATTTGGTATGTAACCAATGACGTAAACGTATCTTTCATCACGCTTTGGGATGTAGAGTGTTGCACCAGGTTTGAGTGAGTAATTTGTTTTGCCGTATATTACATCTTCAAGGTTTACATATGTGGCTTTATCATCGATAACCAGAACAGCATTTTCTATTTCTGCATTTTCCTTATTCAAAGGTCCGAGCTTTAATAAAAGGGTTCTCAGAGTTAAACCAGGTTCGTAAGGGCTGACAAGTGTATATGCGCCACTGACTTGTACTCTCCTGTCGCTTGTCAATGGGGGTAGATATATCACATCCCCCTCTTGGAGAAGTGGGTCGTTCGTTATGTATTCTCCGTAAAAGAATGGAAGTACATTGTAAACTGTAGATTTACCAGCACGGATGACACTTACCTTTGTGAAATCAATTTCTGTAGAATTTGTAAAACCGAGATGAGAGAATAATTTGGTTAGAGTGAGATTCGGTAAATACGACATATCGAAAGTTCTGTTAACTGTCCCCTGAAGGTATATATAGAATGGGGCGTATTTGGAGATGTAGACTGTAACGATAGGATCTTTGACAAATCTTCTAACTGTTTGTTCTATAATGGTTTTAACTTGATCCGTAGTCAGTCCGACTACTTTTATGTTTCCTGCATAAGGATATGGAATTGTTCCATCGAGCGCTACCGTTACCGTTCTACTGAAATCTGACTGCCCAAAGACTTCAATAGCGATAGTATCCCCGATTCGTATTGAGTAAGAAAAGGCAGAGGATAAAAATAAAAGTAGAAACACAAAAAAAACAGTTTTTTTCACGTTCAATACCTCCCTTGATGGTATTCTTACCTTTTTTAGAGTTTTTAATACTTAATTTCTTAAATATTATAACATAACGGTTTAGATAAAAGCAACAGTATGAGGTTACGCTAGTTAAAATTTTTCTTTTGACTTCCGATAATTTATATGGTAAAATTCATTCAGTGAATGAATAGACATTGAGGAGGTATTAAATCATGAGTTTATACGAGAAGATATTGAGTAAATCAGCTGTTGTTGGTGTTATTGGAATGGGATATGTTGGGCTTCCATTGGCAGTTGAAAAAGCAAGGGCTGGTTTTAGGGTTGTTGGCTTCGATATCCAGCAGAAGAGAGTAGATATGATTAATCGTGGAGAGAATTATATTGGTGATGTGGATGATAACGAGCTTAGAGAACTTGTAAGTTCAGGTAAATTGAGAGCGACAACAGATTTCGATGAACTTGCAAATTGTGATGTGATAAGTATATGTGTTCCAACACCACTTGATAAGTTCAAGCAACCGGATTTAAGTTATATTGTAAATAGTGCAAATGAGATAAAAAAACGCTTAAGAAAAGGACAACTTGTTGTGCTTGAGAGTACAACGTATCCCGGTACAACAGATGAGGTTGTGCTTCCAATTCTTGAAGAGACTGGATTGAAAGTTGGAAAAGATTTTTATCTTGCGTTTAGTCCAGAGCGTGTTGATCCAGGTAATCCACGATACAAAACGCGAAATACGCCGAAAGTCGTCGGTGGTATGACACCTGAATGTACGAAACATGCAGTGGCATTGTACGAAAACGTGCTTGAAGCTGGAGTTTTTCCTGTTTCTTCTCCAAAAGCTGCCGAGATGACGAAGATTCTTGAGAATACTTTTAGGCTTGTAAATATAGCTCTTGTACAAGAGATGACAAAAGTTGCAAACAAGATGGGGATTAATATTTGGGAAGTAATTGATGCGGCAGCTACAAAACCTTTTGGATACATGCCGTTTTACCCTGGACCTGGTATAGGTGGACATTGTATTCCTATTGACCCGTTTTATCTTGTCTACAAGGCAAAAGAATACGACTTGCATATGATGCTTGTCGAGATGGCTGGAGAGATTTCCGATGGTATGCCTTATTATGTTGTTGAGAGGTTATCTGATATTCTAAATGAAAGAAAGAAGTGTTTAAATGGTACAAATATTTTGCTTTTGGGTGTAACGTACAAAGGAAATATAGATGATTTGAGAGAGAGTCCGGCTTTGAAAGTTATAGAACTATTGGAAAGAAAGAAAGCAAATGTGTACTATTATGACCCATTCGTTCCGGAGTTTACTCACAATGGAAAAGACTACAAGCGAGTTGAATTAACTGAAGAATTCTTGAAAAACATAGATGGTGCGATTGTAACTTCAGGGCATACGATAGGAATAGACTATGAATACGTCGCAAAGCATGTACCTTTCGTGTTCGATACTAAGAATGTGACAAAAGGAAGGTACGAAAATGTGATATTACTGTAGAAAGGGATTTTCTAAATTTAAAAGCAGACCGTATGGTCTGCTTTTTTGCTTTGGTATGGTATAATATATTCGAACACGAGTTGGTGACGTGCAAATTGAAACTCTGAACCCGCAACTAATAATGCCGATTCCGGACTCCGGATTTCGGTTTCAGGTAATTGTGAGGTGATAAAATGAAAGATTTACCATTGGGAGTAAATGAGTTTAGAGACTTAATAAAAGGTAATTTTATATACGTTGATAAGACAAAATACATATATGAATTGATAAAAAGGGAAAAAGGGATATATTTTCTTTCCCGACCGAGACGATTTGGAAAGAGCTTGTTATTGAGTACACTTGGTTGTTTGTTCAGAGGGAAAAAAGAATTATTCAAAGACACTTGGATATACGACAAATGGGAATGGCAAGAGTATCCGGTTGTGCATATCAGTTTTGCTTCTGGATTGTTTAAAAATACAAGAGATTTAACATCAAAGATCAATAACATACTTCAAGACATATCTGAAGATTACAAAGTAAAATTACCACGTGGGAATGTTAGTGAAAGATTTGAGAGACTGATAAAAGATTTATACAAAAAGTATGGCAAGCCGATAGTGATACTGATAGACGAATACGAAAAACCAGTGTTGGATAATATAACCAATC
>CAZOAS010000111.1:0-5902 GCA_964577745.1 uncultured Fervidobacterium sp. | reverse complement strand
AGGTCAACTGCAATATTTTTCTATCACCTGTTGATAGGCTTCTTTTAAGTTTTCGAATGTGTAAGTTCCAGGTGTTGAGGCTATGTGTGAAGCTTTTGATACAATTTTTGCCCACTGAGTTAGTTCTTCTTCGTTTATTTGAATTTCTAAATTAACACCTATGAGGGAAAAGAAGCTTTCCAAGGAGCCCTCAAAGATTCTTAGCACGTTTTCAACTTTATCTTTTACTTTGCTCTTTGCTTCTTTCAATTCGAACGGTAAGAATACTGCTGTGGCGAGTCCGTGTTTGACGCCTTTTTCCGTTGTTAGGTTATAGCCAAGTGCATGGGCTATTGTTGTCCCGGTTTGAGCGATTACCATTCCAGCTAAGGTAGAGGCGAACATTATTCTTTCTCTGTAGTAAGAGTTTTCTGGATCATCTAAGAGCCTTGGTAGGTATTCTTTGATTATTTTCATAGCTTCTAAGGCTAAAACATCGCTAAAAGGGGTTGCTTTTAAAGAAATGTACCCTTCCATAGCGTGAGAGAGGGCATCGAGTGCTGTTGATAACGTTAGTTTTTTTCCGAGAGTTACAGTGTACCTATAATCTACAAATGCGTATTTTGGAAATATGACTTCGTGGGAAAATCCTCTTTTTCTACCATCGATGGTAAGTACGGAGTACTGTGTGACTTCACTGCCAGTTCCAGCGGTAGTTGGTATACAAATGATAGGTTTGGCACTGTTGTATTTTTCTTTTGTATATAGCTCTTCTTCTTTTAAATTGGGGTTTTCGATTAGTACGGCAACAGCTTTAGCTGTGTCCATAGGACTTCCACCACCAAGACCAATCACAACATCAGCATCTTTGAATTTCTCAGCCAGAGGCTTTATTATATCAACGGGTGGGTTTTCAGGTGTTGCATCGTGTATGTAAATTGTTTTATTCTCAAGAACGTCGCACAAATCATCAAGACTACCATTTTGTTTGGAACTTTTGCCAGTTATTATGAGAAATCTTTCGCCCAAATTTTGGAAGATTTCTCTGTTTTTCAAAATGACATTTTCTCCGTAGATAATTTTTGTAGGCATGAAAAAACTCACTTATAAACACCTCCTGTGTATTTTTTCTATTTTTTTCAATAAGAAAGCTGGTCTAAAAGACCAGCTTTCTTGTGGTACAGGACAATTTTTCGAAAAATCGTAAATAAATTATTTAGTTGCAAAGTACAAAGCGACTCCACCAATTATAATTCCAAGTATACCTATTACAAGTGCGATTGTTGCCATGTTGTTTGATTTAACAGCTTCTAAGTCTTTTTTCAATTTTTCGTTTTCTTCTTTCAATTTTTGAACTGTTTCAGTTGTTTGATCGACATCTTGTTTTAGATTTGTCATCGTGCTATTTGTAATTTCAACGTCTTTTCTTAGATTTGAAAGTTCAGAATTTTGTCTTGATACCTGTGAATTTAAATTTTCAACTTTTTTGTCAATACCTTCTAATGCGGAGGCATCAGCTTTGGATTTGTCAAGTGTGGATACTTTATCAGACAAAATTGTAACTTCGTTTCTGATGTTATTCAACTCAGTGACGTTTGCCTTAGAGTTATTGAGCTCAGATATTTTGTCTGATAAGTTCTTTTCAACTGTTTTAATGTTAGAATCCAGTTGTTGCCTTGTTTCTTGAATAGTTTGTGTTATGCTTAGTACTTTGATTTCCAATTCACCTTTGTATGCCTCAAGTTCACCTCTGGTTAAGTAGTTAGTACTTATCGTATCTACTTTGTTGGTCAGTGTTGATATTTTACTATCGAGTTCGCTGTCCTTTGTTTTAAGTTCTACGTTCGCTTTTTCAAGATTTGAAACTTTATTTGCAATATCAGAGATGTTCTTAGCTAATTCAGCATCTTTTGTTTTCAAAGCTTCGATGCTTACAGAAAGCTCAAGACTTATGCGTTCTACATTTGAAATCCTAGCTCCCATTTCTGAAACATTCTTTGTAAGATCCGCATCTTTTGTTTTTAGAGATTCAATGTTTTTCGTAAGTTCATTTTCAACATTGGAAAGTCTGCTTGTGAGGTCTGATATGTTTTTAGCTAACTCTGTTTCTTTGATTTTCAGAGAATCGATGGTTTTTGAGAGTTCGTTTGTCGTTTTTTCAGCGTTAGAAACTTTTTCTGAAACTCCTGAAATACTTTTAGCTAACTCTGCATCTTTTGTTTTCAAAGCTTCAACGTTTTTGGTAAGTTCGTTTTCAAGGTTGGTGAGTTTGTTTAAGACCTCTGAAATACTTTTAGCCAGTTCAGCATCTTTTACTTTTAAAGAGTCAAGTGAACTTGACAGTTCATTCGTTGTTTTTTGAATGTTATTAACTCTATCTGTAATTTCTGAAACGTTTTTAGCTAAATCAACACCACCGGATTTTTGTGAACTAAGATTTGAAATGTCGTTTTCGATATTAGAAAGCCTACTTGTGATATCAGAAATGTTTTTAGTTAATTCAGCATCTTTTGCTTTTAAGGAATTAACATTTTTTGTAATTTCACTTTCAACGTTGGAAAGTTTGGTTGCAATGTCGGTTATATTCTTAGCTAATTCGGCATCTTTTACTCTTAATGCATCGATGCTCTTTGAAAGTTCGTTTGTTGTTTTTTCGATGTTAGAAACGTTTGTAGACAAGCTATTGACTTGTGTTGCCAAGGAATTGACTATGTCGTTTAACCTTGTTACGGTATCATCAATTGCTCTAATCCTGGTATCCAAATTTTGATTTTCCGTAGTCGGTGTGGTGCCCAAGTTTCTAATTCTATCCTCCAAAGTCTTCACACGGTCAGAAATAATGACATAGTTATTTGAAAGTGAGTTAACTGTACTTTCTATATTTGAGAGCTTAGAATTGAGTGTCTTTGAGTTTTCTTCAACACTTGAGAGTCTTGTGTTAAACGAATCTGTTCTTGTTACCAATATAGATAAACTATCAGACAGAGTTTTCGTCGTTGTTCTGAAGCTATTGATATCATTTTTCACGTTGTTTATATCTGTTTTCAAGTTACCTATGTCTTGTTTCACAACTCCTAAATCCTGAGCTAAGGTATTTATACTCTGACCTGTGGGAGTAACCGCTACAAGTCCTCTTAGTTCTGTGACTTTTTGTACAAGTGCATCGTAAAGTGACTGTAAGTCTGAAAGTCTTGATTTGACATTATTTACATCCTGAATTACCGTGGTTAAGTTCTTATCGTTTGAGTCTACTTTTTGGCTAAGTGAGTCTATTCTTGTGCTGAGTGTTTTGTTTGTATTAGAGACGGACAACACTTGATCAGAAAGGTTTTTTAATTGAGCATCTAAATCAGCTGGAACTTGTGTTGTCTTTTGTGTCGTCTGTGTTGTTTGCGTGGAAGTTGGTATCTTTTTCTCAACACTTGAGACACGATCGTTTAAGACGTTGAGTAATCTGTACAACGAGACCGCAAGTTGGTATCTTGTAACTGACTGGTTACCTTGGAATGTTCCATCGGGCATACCACTTAATATACCAAGTTTCGATAGTTCTTGAACAGCATCGTATGCCCAGTGATTTGCCGGAACGTCTTTATAAGTGGCGGCAAGCATGCTTGTTGTGCTTACAATAAGTAAGATGAAGACAAAAAAACTTTTGAATTTCACCATGGAAATCCCTCCTTATATAACTATAGTATTTTCTAATGATCTTTCATTTGATTTTCACTTAAAGATTTTAAGGATTTGAGGCTATGAGTTTGATAAGAATTAAAATGAAAAGCTTTACACTAATTCTATGAGTTTTTCAGGTATCTTATCAGCTGGTAAAACGAAATCGGCGTATCCTTCTTCAACTACTGCTTTTGGCATTCCATAAACCACACATGTTTCTGGGCTTTCAGCGATGACTGTCCCTTTGAAAAATTTAACCTTAAAGGCACCCTTTGCTCCATCTCTTCCCATACCGGTGAGTATAACCGCAACAGTTTTTTCTTTGTATATCTCAGCCACTCTGTCCAGAGTGTAGTCGACGGATGGCCTAACGTTATTTATTTTTTCAGTTTTTTTGTCAAGGTATATCGTACTTTTCCTGTCTTGATGCTTTATACCCATATGATAATCACCTGGGGCGATATATACCCACCCAGGTTTCAATTCGTCGCCTTCTTCGGCTTCTTTTACCGACAAGTTAGATATTCTATCGAGCCTTTGGGCAAGAGACTTAGTGAAACCTGCTGGCATGTGTTGAACTATGAGAATGGGAACTGGAAAATCTTTTGGGAGAGGTGGTATTACAAGGTCAAGAGACCTTGGACCACCTGTCGATGAACCAATGACTACTATTTTGCTGGAGACCATCGATTTTATTTTCAGACCAGCTGCTGGTTTTCGGCTTAACATGATTCTGTTAACATCGATTTTTATGGCATCACGAATTTTTTGAACAAGTTCCGGACCCATTCTTCTAAAATCCATGGAGACGCTACCTGATGGTTTGGTAACGAAATCTACAGCACCAAGTTCGAGTGCTAAAAGCGTTATTTCAGCGCCTTCTTCTGTCAAACTACTCACCATTATGATTCTTGTCGGTGAGCGTTTCATTATTTCTTTTAACGCTTCAATACCATTTAACTTCGGCATTTCAACATCCAGTGTGATTACATCTGGCTTATATTTCAAAGCAAATTCGACAGCTTCCATTCCATCTTTAGCTGCCGCTATCACTTGCATGTCCGGTTGCTGATCAACAATATCTTTCAATATCATTCGCATAAAGGGAGAATCATCAACTATCATTACTTTTATCTTTTTTTCTTCCAATTTCTCACCACCTTGAGGCTTAGTAAAGGAAACGATATCAAAGATATTATAGCAAAAATTTTCCCAACTTCCAAGCTCCAATTAAAAAATAATTCGCCAAACACTATAATTCCAACTGTCACGGAAAAAATGGTTGCCCAGAGTACGACTCCAGCGCTCACATCTTTGATGATTTTTATCACTGGATGAAAATCTTTACTGTATAAATTCATCAAATGTTCTATTATCGTATTTACCAACTCCGACCAAATTACAAAAAATACAGCGAATATAATCCACAACAAATCCTCCCTGTTTAAAGGGAGGAAGAGTGTAGCTACAAGAACAATTAGTCCTATGAAAAAATGTATTCTGAGATTTCTTTCCGAAAGTATGGATTCAACTATACCTTCGATTGCATGAGAGAAGGATTCTACAAGATTACTCGAACCCAATTGTTCTCTTTCTCTTCCGCTCAATTCTGGGCTTAAATACTTTGTCCGTGAGCGATGCTCCAAGTTTAATCGCCTCCACGTTCATGTCGAAGTATTTTGGATTGACTTCTTCTTTAACGGCATCAAATAACGTCTCGAAATCTACCAAAGCTGTACTTTTAACAAGTGCACCAAGTAATATCATGTTCGATACCATTGCATTACCAAATTTTTCAATTGCAAGTTTGCTGGCAGGGATGTTTATCACTCTTTTTGTTATTCTTTTTATTTCGTTTGGTAAATCATTTATATATGTACCATCATACACTATTATACCATTAGTTGCAACAAATTTTCCATGATTTACCATCGAAGGATGCATAATTATCAACGAATCAAACATCACAGCTCTCGGATACAATATCGGTTCGTCAGCCATTAGTACATCACAGTAACTTGGTCCACCTCTGACTTGTTCACTGTAATTTTGTGTTTGGATTACGTATTTTTCAAGCAAAACAAAAGCCTCTGAGAGTATGTATCCAGCCAACAAATTTCCTTGTCCACCTATACCAGCTATTCTTATCGAAAACGGTCTGTTCATTGTTTATTCCCCCCAACGTACGTTAATCTGTAACGTGTATAGAAGTCCGGTTTTGTTTCATCTTTCTTGAACACGCCAATTACTA
>CAZOAS010000110.1:0-5934 GCA_964577745.1 uncultured Fervidobacterium sp. | reverse complement strand
AGAAACATCGACACCGACAAACAACATACCAATCAGCTCCTTTCTCCATACTCCTTGATTAAATACGAGCTAAAAGCTCATTACTCAAAAACATGTTAAGAAAGGAAGCTAAAACCAAAGTGCAAGCTCAGAGCTTAAGACAGGTGCTAGCTTTAACTAAATTATACATTATTTGTTTAGTAAGTGGTACTACCATTTATTATTTTATACAGGATAGGGTGGTATTGAAAGAGATAGTAATATACGCGTTTATTTCTTCATGAACTACATCCTCGAAGATAATGAATTATAAATTAAATATTGTTTTGGTGTAACTTATGTTTTCCGAGCGTTATTTGCGACTTGTTTTGGGTACACTAGAAACCTTTATCCTTGTGTTTAATAAATACATTACTTGCGATAACGACATTAATGAGGTAAAGAGCGCAATATCTGTACTACTTAATATGAGTAGGGACAATGTAAAATTTGAATTAGCAATGTGACTAACACCAGAAAATACAGTTGGGAAGACCTTAGAAGTTATTTTAAGTAAAACGAAAATTCAAAAGTAAATGCAAGAAAAAGCAAGTCGAGATTGTCCTCTTATAATCCCAACAGTACCTTCAGTTGGTGAGCAGCTTGCTTACTCAAAATACCAACAAAGCAGTTATTTCACTAAAAAAATTGGTTTACATATATTAAAAAGTGTGAGAGTTGATTAGAAGGTTTTATCACGGTTTAAGTATATAGGAACCATACAACATCTCTACTGAATTCAAAGAAAGGAGGATTTAGAAATATGGTAAAAAATTTTTTAAGAAAGATAAAATACTCACTCCACATGCTGAAATTTCTTTCACACAAAAATATACATCAACTTAATAATCTGCTGAATACCTATAGCCAAAAATTTGCCAAAAACGCTTTAAATAGTTCCATTTTGATTTTTGACACAACAAAAGTTGAGCCAATTGTAAGTGTTGTAACTCCAGCTTATAATGCATCAGTTTTTCTTCCACTGGTTGCTCAGAGTCTTAGTGAACAATCTTTGGCCGATCGGATTCAATGGATTGTTGTTGATGATGGTTCAGATGATAATACAAACGAGTTACTCAGTAATCTCTCGAAAAAATATAAGCAAATGGGGATTAAGTATTTACGGAATAGATTCAACGGAGGAGCAACATTTTGTTTGAGGCAAGGCTTTAATGTTTCTGACGCTCCGTACGTTGCATGGGTAAGTGCCGATGATTATTATATTGATAGAAGAAAACTTGAGAAAGATATCGAAATGTTAAAAACTGGATTTGACTTTGTTTTTTCGAAATACAATTTATTTGGTGAGTCACCAAAAATGTCAAAAAAAATCGAAACTTTTTTTTCCAGTTCTGGGGATGAATTGTTCGCAGATATAACCTATTCAAACAATATAAATGGTTCCTCTTTTGTAATAAAAAAACAAGTTTACGAAAATGTAGGCGGTTTTGATGATATTCTGTTAAACGTAGATGGCGATTATGATTTATTTTCCAGATTAATTCTGTGTGGTTATAAGATAGGTCTGAGTAACTCCACCTCGTTTGTTACATTACGTGGAGATCAAGTTTCAAGACAGAGTTTATTAATGAAATTTGGAACTTCAGTTTCAAGAGGAAGATTTTTGTATGTTCCTGAAATTCGAAGATTCTTATTAAATAAGTTTTTAGAAGATCCCATTAGATTTTATCGACTTTCATATGGTAGCCCTTTTTTTGTATTAGAATTAATGCGTTTATCTTCTCAACCAACTGCTTTATGTTTAATAGCAGAAATGAGAGGAGAAATATTCGAAACTTTTTTGCGAGCTTACAGAAATTTTGTGAAATTTGCCACCGGTACAGAAGCGTACAAAAGATTTATTGATGTTTTCTATAAAACTAGAGAAAAAAAGGTAGTTTAACAAATGTAATGATAGATAACATTTTGTTCGAGCTTTTATTTGTAGAACATTAGAATAATTTAAAACAAAAATAGAACGTATCACCCTGTTCAGTGTAACAACTATTTAAATGTGCGATGAGTGTGATGAAGTATAAGAATGATGGTTAAGAAGATGTAATAAAAAGTTAGAATTAAAAAAATGACGAAAAACTTCATCTGGTAATAGACGTTCGAAGGAAAGATAGCTTTTGAAATAAGAAACCAAGAACATGTTTGGAGGATTCTATGAAAGAGGATTCTATGAAAATTGGTAAATCCGTTCTAAAAAAGTATTTTGAATACTCTTTAGGAGTTTGGTTAAATAGTCTTTTATCGTTTTTTACAATACCTATAATTTCTTGGTTAGTCCAACCACAAGAATTTGGTAAAGTAGCAATGTACAGTTCTATTTTAGGAGGGCTTTCGTCAATTGTTCAGATGGGGACTTCTGACGCATATATGAGATTTTATAACGAATATAGTGACATTAATTATTTGACTACTATTTGTTTGATACCACAAATTTTAGTGTTTCTACCCGTTGCGGTTTTGGTTGCAATTTTTAGAATTCCGTTAGAAGAGTTTATTCAAGGTGATGTCGGAGGATTTCTGTGGGTAATTTTAATAGTTCATTTGTTATTAAATGTTTTTAATAGTCTTTCAATTACTATGATTCGTATGAATGGTTCGGGACTTATATTTTCTCTTTTTAATATTATCAATAATGCTTTTTCGCTAATTTTAACAATCCTTTTTTGTTTTTTAGTAGAAAAGAGCTATCGAAGTATTATAATGTCTCAATTATTAAGTACCATATTGTATACTATTTTGCTTTTATTCTGTACACACAAACAGTGGACAATTAAGAAACCAAAAGTCGAGGACGTAAAAGAAATATTTTATTACAGTTGGCCGCTACTTTTTGGTTCATTTCTTTGGTGGATGACTAACTGGACTGATAGAATTATGCTTAGAACACTGTCGAATTTTGACGAAATTGGAATGTATTCTATAGCTTCAAAAGTTGCGTCTACACTTAATTTAGTTGTTAGTGGTTTTAATACACTTTGGTATCCATTTGCCTACAGTAAAATGGGAAACGAAAACGTTAAACAAAAGTTTGTTTTGGTTGCAGACACTGTAACTTTAGTAATGTTTTTTCTTGCAGAATTACTTTTTGTTGGAAGAAAGGTGATTTTTCAAGTTCTCTTTGCCAATAGCTATGAAAAAGCGTCTGAACTTGTAGGAGTGTTGTTAATTCCTATAGTAATGACTGCGCTTATGGTTGTTACAGGTAGAGGAATTAACTATGCTAAAAAAACTTATCTTTCTATAATTACAAACACCAGTTCTATAACTACAAATGTAGTTCTCAACTGGTTTTTAATACCAAGACTAGGTGCCTTTGGTGCAGCAGTAGGAACAGCAGTAAGTTTTGTCGTGATTTTCTCGGTAGAATTCATTCTTTCACAAAAATTCTATAAATTACACTACAATGTGATGAAAATGTATATAATTCTGATATTTTATTTTTCTTTAAACTTTTTAAGTTTAGTAGTAAACACTGAATTAGAAATCATTCTAAATGTATTTTTTTCTTTACCTTATTTATAATTTACAAAGAAATTGTTAAGGGGATTACAGAGTCCCTGTGGGAGACAATAAAAGTTGGTACAAAAAAGCTGAAAATCAAGTAAAAAGCTAAATTACCATGATTGTAATATTTTTTACAAGATAGCAAATCACTTAAAACATAAGAGAGGAGGATTTAAGGATGAAAGTTTTAATTACTGGTGGACTAGGTTTTATTGGAGGTTCTTTAAAGAAAAGATTAACGGATCAAGGACATGAAGTAGTAGTTCTAGACCTGTTCGTTCGCGATTATGATGATTACGTGAGGGCAGATGTTACAGAATTTCTTGACCTTTGGAAGACTGTAAGGACGTTCGGCAACTTTGATTTGGTAATTCACATGGCAGGAGAAGTTGGACGTCTTATTGGTGAAGAACATCCACATAGGATGGTCATGGTTAATGATGTAGGAACAATTAATATTATACATTTATGTTTGGAAATGAATGCTAAACTTGTTTATTTTTCGACCTCTGAAATATACGGGAAACTTTTGGATTCTGAGGAAGTTACTGAAGAAAGCGTTGATCATTTGCCTCCTTTTAAACTTACAAATATTTATGCTATCAGTAAGTATTTCGGTGAGACACTGGTAAATCACTACGTGAAAAATTATGGACTTAAAGCTGTTGGTATAAGGCCGTTTATGGTTTACGGACCTGGAGTTATTGCCAGTAAATATAAGTCGGCTATTGATCAGTTTATCTTTAACGCCCTTCAGGGAAAGGAATTCTATGTTCATAAAGGTTCTGAACGTGCGTGGTGCTATATAGACGATTTTGTTGAGGGTATTATGCTGATCATCAATAACCACGATTTCAAAGAGGGGATTTATGAGGCATACAATGTTGGAACCCAAGAATATGTCTCAATGGAATTGGTTGGAGAGTTGGTTCTAAAGCATACAGGAGCTTCAAGAGAACTTATGAAAATCATCGAACCGCCTGAAAAATTTTTAGTCACACGAAAAAGATTCTCGACGCAAAAACTACAAAGACTTGGCTTCGCCCAACAAATTTCTCTAGAAGAGGGGATACTCAGAACTATAAAGTGGCATAGGAGTGTTTTAAATGGTAGCAGTCGTTGGGGCTGATGGATTTATTGGTTCTATGATTGTTAATAAACTTAAAGAATTACATGTGGATTATATTCCTGTTGTTTTTGAAAGTAATGGTGAAGGAATTGCTTTTCAGGACTTTTTGACAAACGGTGTTTTAAATCACTTACAATCAATGATTATCGTGGCTGGAAATTCAAATCACAATCTAGCTCGAACAAATTTCAAAGATGCAGTTGAAAAAGATACTAGTTTTTTATTTGAATTAGACCGTTACGATTGGGACACAAATGTTATATTCCTCTCTAGTGCCGCAGTATATTACGGCTACTGTGGAGAAGTGACAGAAGATAATCTCATTGAGCCAGATGATCCTTATGGAGTTAGTAAAATGTGTGCCGAACAAATAATGAAGCTAATTATGAAGAAAAGGAGCGGAAAATTGTTGATTTTTCGTCTTACAAACGCTTTTGGTGTTAGTAATAGAAAAAGGAGACTTTTCGACAATATTCTTTATAGCCTCAGAAACAACGAAGTTTTGACAATCTATGGCAATGGGACTTCGTACATAAATCCAATTAGAGTAGAGACTGTGGCAGATATAATAATCAAATGTTCTGCTAAATTTGATAAACTGGTCTCACGTAAGCTTGAAATAGTAAATCTTGGCAGTAGTCAACACGTTAGGGTTATTGATATTGCAAATTTCTTGGAAAGGAAATTTGGCTTACGATGGAAAACGGACGGGACAGAAATTGCACCAGTAAAATTCAAAGTTTCAACGGAAAGACTCCGAAACTTGTGTAAAGAATTAGAAATAGAATTGAGAAACGTTTATGATGAAATTGAAGAATTTATTCGGGAATATCTTAGTATTAATGTCTCATAACACATGGCATACTTCCTCTGCTATCGCATGAGGAAGTATGCTTTTTAAAAAATCTTTCTTGTTAAATGAAGCTCAAAAGTGTTTAACGAATCTATGAAAGGTAAGGAATTTTGGATAAAATATCCGTTTTGTAATTTGTTCCTTAACAGATATACTCCAAAAGTTTTAATGGCTGCTGGAACTGGTATAGCTTCTTTTTTGAGCTATTTAGGATATATTAAGAAAACTTCTGTCAGTAGTCTAACTTACGTGTTTCATTCCGTTAGAACTTCTCAAGAACTAATCGACAAGTTTGTAGAGATACCATATAATGTTTATTACTTTAAATTTGTTACAAGAGAGACTTGTCAAAATACACAAAATAGGCGTATTGAAATTTCTGACATCTTAAAACTGAACGTTTCGGAAGATACAG
>CAZOAS010000109.1:0-6049 GCA_964577745.1 uncultured Fervidobacterium sp. | reverse complement strand
ATTCTTGAGAATAAGAAACCCAATAAAATGCCCAATGCGATAATTACACCACTTAGTGTAAACAAAACGTTTCGTAAATTGTATACTCTTGTGTATGCTTCATCCTCATCTCTCTTGACTACTAAACCAACCAATTTATCACCAAATCTTACGATACCAAATGTACCTATAACTTTTTTCCCACGATAATCTGTGTAAACTGCCTTACCGGTGAAATTTTCATCATTAGAGTTTATCTTATCGTAAATGATTTTTTGCACATAAGTTGTTATTTTTTCTTTTAACACAGCATCTTGAGAAGCATATTTACCAAGTCTTGTTGTTGAATAAAGTGTACCATCTGCCCCTATAATAAAAGAATCAGCTGTCTCACCAAGTTTTTCTAAACCTTTGTGGACGAGTTTGTCAATGATACCGCCATTGATTTCGATACACAAGACTCCTATGATTTTACCTGTCTTTTCATCGTATATTGGTGCCGAGAGAACCATTATATTTGCTTTAGCAACCTCAGAGTAGTACAAATCAGTCCATGAAACTTTCCCAGCCGTCGCTGTTTTGAAATAATCTCTGTCAGCTCTATCCTTTCCTTCACGATCTCTATTCATGGTATCGTAAACAACTTTACCTCTCTCGTTTGTTATAAAAATGTCTGAATAATTGTATTCTTCTATAGCAGCTTTTAGAATCTTATCTAGTTTCTTTCTCTTCTCTCCACCCAATTCTCCAGTAACAATAACCGTTTCTGTTGATTCAGATATTTCTTCTTCAGAAAGTATCAAACCAATTTCATTTGCGAGAACTCTTGCATCTCCCTTTCTCTCGTCAAAATAAGAGTTAATCTGAGATCTTGCTAGTTCAAAAAACAAGAAATTTTGATGGTAAACTTCCTCTTGAACAGCGGCTTTTGAAAAATGGTATGACACATAAGACAATAAAATCAGCGGAATAACACTGATGATTACAATCATTGAAAGCAATTTCGCCGAAAGTCGTACGTTTTTAAACATACTCACCATTCCTTTCTCATCAGAATTTTTGTACAAATAATCACATACACAGAAATAACACCGCCACTTAATAATTACCAACATTTAATATTATACCACCATTTCATCATTTCTATTTTTGTACAATATAATACAACACCGTGAAATTTAAATCTTTTAATTTAATAGCGAAGTATGGAATCAGAACTTAACTGATTTGGGCTAAAGTGGTCAAAAGCCATAGTTAATGGTGGGTAATTCAAGGAAAGTAAGCAAACAAGCGGATTGAGATTTTCCTTAGAATTGTGTAATTTAGAAAGATTTAAGATTATGGGATTATCAAATCATTTATCTTCTCCACAATAAATCTTGTGGCTCTTACATCATCTTCATTGTATGTTAGTATTTCTCTGAGTAAGTTTTTGTCTTTTGTGGCTATGTACTCTCTATAGTAATCAATTACCGTCATCCCATTTATGTCCGTTCGCCAGTTGAAACCTAAGAATCTCGCTATTGTTTTCAACGAATAAGACGGTATCGGTAATGCAACATGATTTGTGTATATTTTGTACACATCGACAAATCTTGAGAGTAAACCCTTTGAAAGTGGTACGTTGTATTTTTTCGATAATTTTCTGAATCGTGTTACTTCGTAATTATGGAAGTGATATATGGGCTTTTGCCGTTTTTCAAGGAATTTAACTACGTTTTCAAATATGTACCTTTCCTTCGATGGCTCCGAGGCAAGAAATGGTATGTACCTATCGTTCTCAAGTACACCAAAAAGGTAGTCAAAATCAAAAGGTGTGTAACTCTCTATATCGAGATATATTCCATCTGATAATCTCTGTAATGGTTTGAATACAATCGGTCTTTTTTCTATGATACTTTGCGCATGGTAAATTACTCTGTTTGCCTTCTCTTCTCCAAATTGCTTTTTCAGCACCTCTGAAAAGTTCATTATATCTGTTAGCGTGGTTATACCAAGTGCGTGAAGTTTTTCGACGGTTTTCCCTCTGACACCGTGTAAGAATGCCAAACTGTCAAGATTTGCCGTCTCATGAAAACATTCACCTGAGTATTTACACAGTCGGCATAGATGTGTCTTAGTTATTTTGAATTCCGATGCTTCACAGAAAAACGAAAGCATCGAAAGTAATTTTGTTACATATGGTCTCCAGTTGATTGAAACACTGTAATATGGGCTTTCGAAGATTATTTCTGAAACTTGTCTTTCGTTGCTTTCAATAACGTAACCAATAAATGCTCCTTCAAGCATATGATATTCTGATATTTTCTTACCTGTCTTTTTCACTTTAACTCTTATTTGTTCATTTGAAATTATTTCGTCTACTTCAACACAAAGTGTACAACCAAACGCTTCGGTTGTGAAAATGCAATTCGATAAAGACCTATTTTCTTGCAAGATATCTAACTTGGCTTTCTTAGGGCATATGTACATCGTTTTTATATCTCTGTTTGAAATGACCATTTATTGAAGCTCCTTTATTTCAAAAGTATTTAACAAGCACCTTTGAAATGAATTTATCACTGAAAAATCTTCTCACGAAGTAATACGATAATTTATTACCAAAGCCGGGTATGTACAAAGGTGAAGCATTTTCAAAAGCTTTTAATGAGCCTTCGACAACTTTTGATGGACTCATAAGCTTATAGCCGGGATTCATCTTAGCACGCTCGAAAAATTTTGTTTCCGTTTTTCCCGGTGCCACACATAGTACATGTACACCTTTATCTTTCAATTCAGCCCATAGACTCATCGAAAAACTGTAAACGTAAGCCTTTGTCGCAGCATATACACTGAAATGTGGAATCGGCATGAAACCGGCGACTGAAGCTATGTTGATTATTCCACCATGATTTCTTTTAACAAATTCTTGCGCGTAATGGTGAGATAATTTAGTCAATACATCTACGTTCAATTTTAACATGTATTCATAATCATTCCAAGGATGATTCAAAAAATCCCCATACAGACCAATCCCTGCGTTATTTACTAAGAGATCAACTTTGAAGCGTGATAAATTTTCAAGTGTGGAATCGAGTTCTTTCGTAAGGTCTGCTTGAATAATTACAACGCTTGAATTTGAAATATTGTGTATTTCATCTGCCACTTCGCTCAGTGCTGATGAGTTTCGACCGATTAAAATCAGATCCAGTCCTTTTCGAGCCAATTGAATTGCAAATTCCCGACCAATGCCTGAGGAAGCCCCTGTTACAAGTGCCCAGCGAAATCTGCTTATTTCTATTTTTGGCATTTTTAACACCTCCTCACTTTGAATTATACACCATGTATGATAAAATAGTAAGCGGTGCGAAATATTCCAAAGTATTCTGAGGTGAGAATCACATGCTTAAAGATATTCTAAGGATAGCAATACCTGTCTCCTTAGAGAACATCATAGCAAACACTGGTACATTCGTTCTTACCATTTTGCTTTCACAGTTAGGTGAAGTTGAAGTTGCCATAAATGGCGTTGCCAACCAAGGAAGCTTTCTTGTGATTCTATTCCTTTTCGGATTAAACACAGGTGGAGCGATATTCCTTGCCCAATACTGGGGCAAAAATGACACAGAAAGTATCAAGAAAGTTCTCAGTTTAATGGTCTATTTTTCGCTTTTCATCTCCCTTATATTTTTTATTATAACATTCTTCTTCCCAAAATTTTTCATCGGTATATTTTCAAACGACAAGAATGTAATTGAAAGAGGGACTTTGTATTTGCAAATAATATCCGTTTCGTACTTTGGACTTGCTTTGGAAATTTCATTTAGAACATTTTTGCGTTCAATCGAAAGGGCAGTTATTCCTATGATATCTTACATTTACGGTACAATTATTCAAATAGGTCTTGCTTACGTTCTTTTGAAAGGTTTGTTCAACTTTCCCAAACTCGGTATCATGGGTATAGCAATAGCAATTACCGTATCTCGATTCATCATTCCCATTTATCAGATAATCAAAGCCACGATTTTAAGATTGCCTTACACATTTTCAACCAAAGGGGTTAGTTCTCAATTTCTGAAAAAGTTCCTTCAATACGCCACACCAACAACACTGAACGAAATTTCATGGTCGCTTGGCATGACCGTTTACGGTATAATCTTTGGAAGGATGGGAACACAAACGTACGCAGCACGTAATATATTATCTTCATTTGAAAATTACGTTTGGACATTCACCTTTGGTATAGTTATCGCCTCTTCAGTTATCGTTGGAAAGTACATAGGAAGAATGGAATACGAAAAAGCTCAAAAGTTCAGTAAGAGGATACTCTTTTGGAACACACTAATCGGATTGCTATCCGCATTTATAATAATCTTGGTCTATTACATGATTTACGGTAACTTTGAACTTGAAAAGCGTACTAAATTGATATTGACTTACTCCATGTGGGTTATGGTAATAGGTGCACCTATTAAAGCATTCAACGGTGCGGCTATAGTTGGTATTCTTAGAGCAGGTGGAGATGCAAAATTTGCATTCTTGCTTGAAACATTTACTCTTTGGTGTTTGGGTGTGCCGCTGGCATTTTTTGGCGCGTTTGTCTGGAAACAACCCTTACCAGTTGTCTATGCTTTAACGCTATCCGATGAAGTGGTAAAATCAGTTATCGCCTATTTCAGAATACATTCCAAAAAATGGATAAGAAACGTTACACTAAGTGAAGATGCGATAGTTTCACCTGTGGGTGTGGATGGTGAACATATTTGAAATCTAAAAAACAGGGGGATTGAAATGAAGGTAATCAATAGCGATATTGTATATCAAACGATATATCAAAAATTGTTGGAAGTGAATACACAAGTCAAGCGAGAAGTGATTGAGTTTTTTGAAAAATACGAAGGTCCATTCAAAAATGAGATTTTGGAAAATTTCAATGTTGCCAAACAAGAAGGCATCCCACTTTGCCAAGATACCGGAATTGTGGAATTCTTCGTATGGAAAGGTTTCGATGTTCTAACGGATAAACCGATTTCAGAGATATTGAACTTAGCTGTTAGAGATACATACACAACCAACGGTTTTAGAAAAAGCGTTGTTGATGATCCATTATTTTCACGCAAAAACACAGGTGATAACACACCATGTGTAATCCACTTTTTTGAAACGGAAAAACCTACCTTGGAAATCTGGATGATAATCAAAGGTGGTGGAAGTGAAAATCTATCACAACTTTACATGTTCCAACCTTCCGAAAAATACGAAGTGATTAAAGAAACGATAGTAAAACACATAGAAACCAACGGTCCGAATGCGTGTCCACCGATAAGGATAGGCATCGGAATCGGAGGTACATCAGAAGAAGCGATGGTACTTTCAAAATTGGCTTTAATAGATGTCAACGTTGAAGAATATAACTCAAAGGTTGTAAGATATAGGAACTTTGAGGAAGATTTGCTCAGACAATTACAAAATTTGAAGATAGGCGTTCAAGGACTTGGTTTTGGTAACGGTGTTTACAACGTAAAAGCATACGGTTATCCCACACACATAGCAACGCTTCCAGTTGCGATATCCGTCGATTGCTTCTTACTCAGAAGCGCAAGAGTGGTGATAGACAATGATTGACATAAAAACACTAAGCGTTGGAGAAAGTATTCAATACACTGGTTCACTGATAGTCATGCGTGATGCGGCTCAGAAAAGACTTTTAGAAATACAAAACACAGGTAAAGAATTACCCGTGTCTTTAGCCGGAAAATTGGTATTTTACGCTGGTCCGACATTCTCAAAAGGAAAAATGATTATAGGTCCAACGACATCAAAAAGGATGGATAGATTTCTTGAATTCTTAGCACAAAACGGTGTTTTGGCAACAATCGGAAAAGGTGCAAGAACTATGCAAGCTATCGAAGTAATCAAAAAATACCAAATGCCGTATTTCGTTGCACCAAGTGGATGTGCGGCATATCTTTCACAAAAAGTGCTATCGTGGAAAATCATAGCATTTGAAGATTTAGGACCGGAAGCGATATATGAAATAGAAGTTAAAGATTTTCCGTTGATAGTGTGGATTGATAGTCAGGGGAAGGGA
>CAZOAS010000108.1:0-6086 GCA_964577745.1 uncultured Fervidobacterium sp. | reverse complement strand
ACACGTGTACAATCTTTTCTAACACGTTCACCATTTGCTAAACTTGTTTCACCACTATCGCCTGTTTTTGTTGTAATCGACATGTTATTGCCTCCTTCTTAGAAAATAGTCTGGTACCAAAATCAATTTTATAATGAAGACAGGGATATTATCAAATAAGGCTATTTTCGAAAAAGTGCTTTATTTGAATCCATTCTACGTTTATCTATTCGTTGAACAACTTTCCATATATGACGACATCTTCGTATTTACCGTTATATTTGAAGTACGACTTCATTTTTCCTTCGAGTTCAAAACCTAATTTTTCAAGGATTTTCCTCATTGGTATATTTTTTTCCAAAGTTTCCGCTTGCAACCTCTTTGCTCCATTTTCATAAGCCCATTCCATTGCAATCTGACACAACTCTGTACCAAGACCAGCTCCACGGTGCTCTTTGACAATTTCTAAGCCAAATTCTGCAACATGTGAGAGTTTTGCTTTGTTGTCAAGAAACCATACCCAAAGTTGACCGATTATCTCGCTTTCAAATTCGACAACAAGGAATAATCTCTTTGGATTATCCTTCCAACTGTCTATCCACGATTTCATTCCTTCAATAGTGACTTCTTGTTCTGAAGACAATACAGTGTCGCTTTCAGATACGACATATTTTCTCATCTTATAAACGTTTTCCAAATCTGATGATTCGACATTTCTAATGATATATTTACCGAAGGCTTTTACAATACTCAAAAAAATCACCCCCATAAACTGTTCTAAAGTGTAAAATTAGAACAAAACCCCAGCGCACTGCACACTGGGGCTATGAATATTTCAAATCGTTAATCTGCACTGCCATTATTCGGTTTTAACTCAACGATTTCAAGGTTAACTATCGTTCTGGCACTTTCAAGTAACCTGATGGCATCTACAACCATATCTTTTGGTGAAATCACTTTTAAAAATTCACCTTCAAAACTTCTTATGTTCATTACGTTGTCTTCAGCTTCGAGAAGGTAGTTCAAAATATGAACATCTTCTTTGTTTATTTTAACAAGTATATCGTATTCAACTGGTACACAGACATTTTCATTTGTTTTCACTTGATTCACCTGATTGTTCCTCCTTTTCTGTTTTTTCAAGTTCTTTCTCAATCATTTCATAAGCACTGCTTATGGGACATGGAGCAGTTTTTCTTCTCGGCTGAGCAAGGAATGTTCTGAATTTCTCAACAATTTGTTTGCCCTCATCTTCGACAAGAAACCTTGCAAAATCGGAGAATTTGCTTACAATCTTATCGCTTAAATTAAAATATACATTCCAAGCTGCTTCATTTGATTCTTTCTCGTCAAGTTGCAATATCTCACAAAAGAACATCTTTACCGCGTTGAATCTGGCATTCTCAAGAATAGCTAGTTTTTTGCCATCCTGAGTTAGAGAAATGCCTCCTCTGTGCTCATAATATATCAAATTCATCTCGGCAAGTTTTTCGAGAAATTGTTTAGCTGATGGCATCTTCACATTTAAAAAAGTCGAGATTTTCTTCAATCTTGTCCAGCCCATTTCGTTCAACGTCAGATACACAGCAAGTAAATACTTTCGTTCGGTTGAACCTATACTTAAATTCTTTTCCATGCAATTCACCTCTTAAAATATTTTGTATCAATATCTAAACGCACTTCTACCTATGAATTCCCTAATTATAGATGTCCTTGGTATATCTTCGATATTCGTTATCGGTAAGAAGTAATCTAAGATTTTCAGTAACCTGTTCGCTTCAATGGATTCCGGTTCGTTGTCTGGAACGACGGTTAGCAACGGTTCTGCAAAGATTTTCAAAACTGATATTTCGTAAACAAGCGCACTGTTGAACATTGCATCAGCATTTTCCTGATACGGGAATATGTTTTTTTCTTCTCCCCTCCTGACACTACTCCACATGCGCAAAGTGGCAAGTGCATCATGACCCCTGAATTTACTGTCTCTAACCATGCGTCTTATCAATCTTACATCTGTTGTATGTAGTCTGTTAACACTATCCAAATTCAACTGGGCAAGTGCACTGGCGTATATTTTAAACTTCAACTCTTCTGGCACTAACTCAGTTAGTTTTGGATTTAAGCCATGAATTCCTTCAACTATGATTATCTGATCTTTACTTATCTTGAGTTTTTCACCTGAGGATTCACGTTTTCCAAGTACAAAATTGAACTTTGGCAGTTCAACTTCTTTACCGTCAAACAAATCGACCAAATTCTTATTGAATAACTCGACATCAATCGCTTCAAGAGCTTCAAAATCGTATTTACCTTCTTCATCACGTGGCGTTTTTTCTCTATCTACAAAGTAATCATCAAGGGATATCGTTATTGGTTTGAAACCACTCGCTTTTAACTGTACCATTAATCTCTTTGAGAACGTTGTCTTTCCACTCGAAGATGGTCCAGCTATCAAAACAAGCCTCACTTGTTTTCTGTTTTTTATCTCTTCAGAGATCATGGCTATCTTTTTTTCATGCAACGCTTCAGCAAGGATAATTAAATCGGTTACAGCTCTTTCACCTCTTGCGATTATTTCGTTTAAATCACCAACGTTATCAATGTCCATTATTTCAAGCCAGCGTGAATACTCAAGGAAAACTGAGGACAACTTTGGGAATGGTTTGAAATCCGGAACTGTTATCTCTTCTCCTTTGACAATTGGTAGTAACAAAACAAAACCTTGGTCGTATTTCACTAATTTGAACCATTTTAGATAACCAGTCGATGGTGGCATGTAGCCATAAAAATAATCGAAGTGACCATCCGCTTCGTATACTTTCACGGTCTTTTTCTTTCTGTATTTCAACAACTTGACTTTATCAACCATGCTAACTGATGCGAATAAATCGATTGCCTGTCCTTTTGGCAATTCATTCTTCTTGAATCTGTAATCTTTCTCAACCCATTCTCTCATTTCATTTTCTATATTCCTGACATCTTCTTCTGTTAATTCTATAGTTTTACCATCATCTCTTATTTCACAATACACGCCGTGGCCTATTGTGTGTAATATCTTGAGTGTGTAATTTCTGAAAACCTTTCTAGCTGCCGCATGTAATATGAAAAATAGTCCCCTTTGATAAATTCTCATACCATCTTGATGTTCAAGATGTATGAACGAAACTTCACCAGATTTCGTTATAGGTCTGAAAAGTTCTATTATATTGTTATCAATTTTTGCACCGATTATGACTTTTCCAAGTTTTTTGCTGTAATCTTTTGCTATTTCTTCAAGTGTTGAACCATATGGTATTTCGTATTCTGCACCGTTAACGTATATTTTCAAGCTTTCCATTCTGCTCCCCCCTAAATCTTCCAAGTGATCTCATATGAATCTGGTTCTACGTGAGTAAAGTGGATATGTACATTGACTTTCATAACCTTTTTGATAAGTTCTTTATCTAAGATTTCTTTAAACGATGGATGTAATTTAATTATAAGTTCTTTCGCATTCTTAGGTTTGTTCACGCTTTCTTTAAGTAACCTTTCAAGCACGATTTTTGGACTCACAACATGCCCTGTTCCATGACATACAGGACAGATAACAGTCATTCGTTCATCGATGGATTTACTCGTTCTCTTCCTTGTCATTTCAAGTAAGCCAAGACGTGTGAAACCGTAAACTTCAACTTTGTTCCTATCTTTTAGTGTTTCGCTTTTTAAAATGTTAATAATCTCATTTTTACTATCTTCACTTTTCATATCTATAAAATCTATTATTATTATACCACCGATGTTTCTCAATCTTATCAAACGACAAATTTCCTTTGCAGCCTCAATATTTATTTTCTTGGATAACTCCTCGTGGTCTTCCGTGCTTGTATAATGTCCTGAATTAACATCAATTATTGTAAACGCCTCGGTTTTGTCTATAACTATCTCTCCACCAGAAGGCAATTCATGAACTCTTTTTAGTGAAGATTTGAGTTGGTTGTAAACACCGTACTCTTCGAATGGATCTGATTCAATTATTTTTACTGCCACATCTTTTTTGTAACTTCGAACAAGTTCTTTTATCTTTGCACAGTTGGTTACAACTTCTGAAACTTCGTTTCTCAAAAATTCTCTTACGGTAAATTCATCTCCATCCGTTTCTTTGTAAATCAATTTTGATTTTCGCGAACGTTTAAATGTTTCAACTATTTGTATCCACTTCTCTTTTAATTCTTCCGCTTCTTGGTGTATTCTTTCCTCACTACACTCAGCTGCAGACGTTCGAATTATGAAGCCAGAATTATATTTTTCTCTCAAAAATTCACCTATTTTCTTCAATCTAATTCTATCGTCTTCGTTCATGATTTTACGCGATATACCTATGCTTTTCGAAAATGGCATCAACACAACGTATCTTCCTGGTATACCAATGTTAGTTGTCACCTGAGGACCTTTTGTATATCCACCCTCTTTCTTTATTTGTACAAGTATCTTCTGACCTTCTTGTAATTTCTCAATTCCAAAAAATTTGAGATACTCACCCTTAATGTCTTTTAATCTAAGAAAAGCATTTTCTTCATTTGCAATTTTAACAAAAGCTGCCTCAAGTGCATTCACAAATTTTTCGATTTTTCCAACATAAATGCTTCCAGTTACGGTCTCTTCTTCTTCATCTGGTATAAACAATTCAACAAGTACATTGTTTTCAAACAGAGCTGCTTGTGTTTTTTCCTCTTCTTTTTTCAAAATCAATAGCATACCGTTCTCAGAACTCCCTTAGATATTTTTCTTGGTCGGGCGTTAATTCGTTTATTTCAATTCCAAGAGTTTTCAGTCTTAGCTGAGCCACTTTTTTGTCGAGTTCTTCAGGATATTCGTAAACAATCTTATCGAGTTTTTGGTAATTACTTGCTAAATAGATGAGTGATAACGTTTGTAATGCAAACGATATGTCCATTATCTCAACTGGATGTCCATCCGCTGCAGCGAGGTTAACGAGTCTTCCTTGACCAATGATAAAGATATTCTTGTCATTTATCCTATAACATGTAACATTTTGCCTTATTTCGTACTTTTCCGATGCCATTTTCTCAATTTCTTCCATTGGAATCTCAACGTTGAAATGTCCTGCATTTGCCAATACAACCCCGTCTTTTAAATTCAAAATTACATCTTTAGTTAACACATCTTTGACTCCTGTTGCAGTTACAATGAAATCGGCTTTCGGTGCGAGTTCTTCTATCTTTCCAACTTCAAAACCATCCATGAGTGCTTCAACAGCTTTTATTGGGTCAACTTCACTTACCATCACTTTTGCGCCCAGTCCGTGTGCTCTCATAGCAATACCTCTTCCACACCAACCGTAACCTGCAACAAGTACGTTCTTACCTGCGATCAGTAGATTAGTGTTTCTCATTATTGAGTCGAGTGTTGATTGTCCAGTGCCGTATCTGTTATCAAACATGAACTTCATCTTGGCGTTGTTCACAGCAATTACTGGAATTTTCAAATATCCATTTTCCTGTAAGTTTTTCAATCGTCTGACACCCGTTGTAGTTTCCTCAGAAACGCCTTTCAAATTATCCAGTACTTCTGTTCTTTGGGTGTGAGCAAGCACGGTTAGGTCGGCACCATCATCGAGTATCAAGTCTGGTTTGTAATCGAGTATACGATGTAAGAAAGAGAAATATTCTTCTTCACTTTCAGTTCGTTTAGCATGCACTGTAACGCCGAAATCCTTGAGCGCCTGTGCAACATCATCTTGTGTGGAAAGTGGGTTACAGCCCGTGACAAAAACCTCAGCACCGAGCCTTTTCAAAGTAATTGCAAGATACGCCGTCTTAGCTTCCAAATGGATAGACATACCTATCTTAAAGCCTTTCAAATTGTATTCTGAAGAATTTTGTATCAAATTAAGTAATTTCATATGTTTTGATACCCACTCAATCTTTTGGTGACCTGTTTTGCTCATCGTAATTACCTCCTTTTTCAGTTATCGGTGATCGGTGAACAGTGAGTGGTGAACGGTAATCAGTTATCGGTGAAATCGGTGAATAGTAAAATATTAATCAGTAATTAGTTGACCTACTCCCCGCATTGAAATGCGAGGATTCTTCGTGCGGTATGTTAGC